>JANXXY010000318.1 GCA_025350365.1 Bacteroidales bacterium
GGAAGTTGCAATTTACGTAAAGCTGTAACATCCAATTTTTCTTTTTGCATCAGAATAGGAACCTCATAGATAGTAGAAACATCTATAGACTCTACTACCGAGTTGCTGTCGATATTGCAGAACAAAGCCACTTTCTTTCGCAAATCATCATTTAACGTTTTCTCGGTTCTCAAAACCAGTATATCTGGCTGAACTCCATTCTCAAGAAGCGCTTTTACAGAGTGTTGAGTTGGTTTGGTTTTTAGTTCACCCGATGCTGCCAAATACGGTACAAGTGTTAAGTGAATAACTAACGAATTGGAGGGCCCCAATTCCCATCGTAACTGACGAACAGCCTCAATATACGGCAACGATTCAATATCGCCAACAGTTCCCCCGATTTCGGTAATTACCACATCAAATTTATGAAGCGTTCCAAGCAATTTAATACGACGTTTAATTTCATCGGTAATATGCGGAATAACCTGAACCGTTTTTCCGAGATAATCTCCGCGACGTTCCTTATTAATAACCGACTGATAAATACGTCCTGTGGTAACGTTATTTGCCTGAGTAGTATGACTTCCCAGAAAGCGCTCATAATGACCTAAATCAAGATCAGTTTCCGCACCGTCTACAGTTACATAGCATTCGCCATGCTCATAAGGATTTAAAGTACCCGGATCGACATTGATGTATGGATCTAGTTTTTGGATGGTAACTGCATATCCGCGGGCCTGAAGCAATTTGGCTAACGAAGCGGAAATAATACCCTTCCCCAACGACGATGTTACCCCTCCGGTCACGAATATATACTTTGTTGTGTTCAATGTGTATTTTTTATTTTTGATTTATTATAAATACTTAGTGTGAAGTGCCAAATAATGAAAAATATTATGATTCAATTCCATCTATCAGGCGAATTTTATCTTCGAGCAACTTTATCTCTTCCTTGCCTTGCTCAATTTTCCGCATTACATCGGCGATCATGCCCTCGGAATTTTTTGATTTGGCAAAAAAACCAATGTTATTTTCCCATAATATAACATCATTCTCAAGCTGTTTCAGTTTGTTGATATATTTGTCGCGTTCCATTTCAATTTTGTAACCGCCTTGATGTCTCGACGAGAGATTCTCAATTTTATTTTTGAATTTCAATAAATTCTTTTTTCCGTCGTCAAGTTTCAGGTTATCGAAATTTTTATTGATGACATCGCGATATTTTTTCTGAATTTCGTCCTTATTTTTCATTGGAACAAAACCGATTTCGCTCCAACGTCTTTGATAATCCTTTAGTTTTTGAAAACTATCCTCCGGACTATCATTTAATTCAAACGCTTCTATTTCAGCAATCAGGTCGAGTTTCAGCTTATAATTATCTTCGTATTGTGAATCGATGGTATTAAAATGCTGAGATTTCCTGTGAAAAAAATGATCGCACGCCGACCGGAAACGCTTCCAAATTTGATCTGAATGTTTACGTGGCACGGGACCTATCTCTTTCCATTTCTTTTGAAGATTGATTAAATCCTCAGAACTGGGCTTCCATTCGGTAGAATCTTTTATAGCCTCGGCCTGAATACAGAGATCTGTTTTTAATTGCAGGTTATTTTGCTGTTCTTCTTTATTATGAGCAAAATACTCTCGTTTTCTTACAAAAAAATTGTCGCATGCCGCACGGAAACGACCATATATACGGTTATTGTCCTTTTTAGGAGCAAAGCCAATTGTACGCCAAACTTTCTGAAGTTCAATCATCTCCTGATAGCACTGTTCCCAGTCCTTTGGCGAATTTATCTCTTGATTGGCAAGCTCTTCGGCACGCTCACACAATGCTGTTTTAGAGTCAAGATTTTGTTTTTGCGAATCTTTCAGATTTTCAAAATATTCCTGATGGCTTTTATTTATTTTACCAGTAATAATTTTGAATCGTTCCCATATCTCTGTTTTTGATTCTTGCGGAACAGGTCCGGTTTCACGCCATTGCTCGTGCAGTTTCTGCAGATTCTTAAAGGCTCTGATAATAGAAGGTTCTAAAAGCAGGTCTTCGGCCTTTTCGCAGATTGAAATCTTAATTTCTAAATTCTTTTTAAGATCAAGATCGCGAAGATCTTTATTGATTTTTATGAAATCGTAAAAAATTTCCACATTATGGTGGTATGTCTCCCAAAGATCCTTAAGATTTGCCTGCGGAACCACTCCAACAGATCTCCAACGGTTTTGAAGATCACGAAACTGATGAAATGTATCGTTTATAGATTCGTTTCGGTTTACCAATTCCTTAATCTCATCTATAATTTTATATTTTTCCTGAAGATTTTTATGTTTTTCAAACTCTTGTTTCTGGTTGAAATCAATTTTCATATCCCTAAACTTTTTCAGAAGCTCTTTCAAGCGATCTTCCAAAGGATCGGGTTCAGGTATAAATGTAGCTTCCTGACCGGCATCTTCTGCTTCTTTGCGAAGCTTTTCTATCTCAACCTTATGCTTTTTATAATAGTTTAATTTAATACTTTCAACAGCTAGTCTTATTTTTTCAATGGATTTGCCTGATAACAATTCATTGAGTTTTTGAACTAATTCCTCCTTTGAATATTGAGTAAAATCTTCTGAGGGATGCTCTGTTTCGTCGGGCAGTTCAGAGACATGTTCTTCAATATTACCGGGATCAAAATTCGCTTCCTCATCCTCGTTATCATCCTCATGATGAGGCAAAAGAATTTCATCGAAGCTTTCATGAGCCTTCCCGGAAGGTTGAGTAATGTCTTCAGACAGAACGGAAGATTCGGGAGTATTTTCGGTGGGAGTCAATTCCTTCCCGAATTGTTCATCTTGAACAGAGTCTTTAGGATCAATAGTTTCCATCACAATACAATTAGTCAAAAAATAAGGTACGAAAATATACAATTGGCTGGTAATACTCAAAGTTTTTAATGAAATATTGAAAATTTGCTCTTGCAGGACTATGAACTTTCATAATCCATTTTAATTAAACGGTTCTTTTGGATCAAACATAATTTCAAGGATAATTATAACCAAGCAAGCACAATGGCAAAAATAAAACTTCTATATTTTATATTATGATATTGATTATATGTTTTTTATAATGTATAATTAACCATTAAGAGATAAGAGTCTGAAATTAGTCCACATCATCTTGCCCATTTGATTTAAATCTGTTAAAAGCATTGTAAAAAATATATTTATGAGAATTGATTTTACTGTTCTTTTCTCTACATTTGTGCTTATTAAAATAAATAATTATCTATGAGTAACGGAAAAGTAAAATTCTATAATGAATCTAAAGGATTTGGGTTTATTAAAGATACTGAGTCTGAAAAAGAGTACTTTGTACATGCATCAGGTCTTATCGATCGCATCAATGAAAATGATGATGTAACTTTTGAACTTCAGCAAGGAAAAAAAGGATTAAATGCAGTAAATGTTAAACTTGCATAGTTTAAAATACATTTAAATCTAATTTATTACTTAGCTTCACTTTCTGGTGAAGCTTTTTTATTTTAATCAAAATAGTTTCAAAAAAATGGTATCAAAAAAATTCGATTCTCCATTCGATTATTATATCTCAAAAGAAAAGGAAAAGACACTTTTACTCCAAAGTCTAAGTAAAAAATCTGCAATGATTGCATTTTTACGGCTTTCACTTTTTGTCGGAAGCATTGGGTTATGTGTCATTCTGGGATTAAAGACTACCACTCTATTCCTTGTGGTTGGAATAATTTTCAGTATAGTGGCGATGCTTCTGGTAATAAAATGGCACATAAAAATACAATATCAAATTTCAATTACGCAAAGTCTTATCATTATTAACCAAAATGAAATTTCCTGCTTAAAATACGAATTTACTTCATTCCCTGATGGTAAAAAAGAGATTGATTATCAACATCCGTATTCCAGTGATCTTGATATATTTGGGGAAAACTCAGTTTTTCAATACATCAACCGCACCGTTACACCATTTGGATTTCAGCGACTTGTTGGTTCCTTTAAAAATTTTCAATTAAATATCTCCGAAATTAGCAATAACCAACAGTGCATTAAGGAATTATCCGCAATGCCTGATTGGAGACAATCATTTCAGGCCGAAGGTCAACAATTGTCAATCAATGAACAACAAATTGCCCGTCTGTTCGATTGGTTTAACAGCCCAAATCAGTTTGCTAACAAATTGTATCTAAAAGTATTAATCGTAGTTCTTCCTGTAATTACAATAACGATGCTTATTTGGGGCATATTCTCAGGATATTACGGACTATTTACTTTATTCGCTTTAGTTCAGATTTTTATAATAATGCGTAATACTAAAGAGATTAATAAAATACACAACAAAGTAAGCCAGATACATGCCATACTTCAATCCTATTCCACTCTTTTCAAGTTAATAGAACAGGAAAAATTCGATAGTAAAAAGCTTAAGGAGCTTCAGCAACATTTAATTTCAGAAAAACAGGGCGCAGCTTTTCAGCTAAATAAGCTGTCGGGCATTTTAAATGCCTTTGATACCCGGCTAAACCTTCTGGCGGCAATTCCTTTAAATACCTTATTATTGTTTGATTTGCAAACGGTTTTCAGGCTTGAACGTTGGAAAGAAAAAAACACGAGAAATAGTGAAATTTGGTTTGATACCCTTGGCGAATTCGAACAAATAATAAGCTTTGCCAATTACGCTTTTAATAATCCAGATTATTGTTATCCTATCCTTATAAATGATAGTTATACCCTCAAGGCAAACGCGCTAGGACACCCATTAATTCCAGCAGCCAAGAGGGTTACCAACGATTTTATATCGTCACAAAAGGGTTCTTTAGCTATTTTAACCGGAGCTAATATGGCAGGCAAAAGCACATTTCTCCGAACTGCAGGCGTGAATATGGTGCTTGGCATGACAGGCGCACCGGTTTGCGCAAACTCATTTGAATTTTGCCCGATTCAAATACGCACCAGCATCAATGTTCGTGATTCCCTTAAAGGCAATGAATCATATTTCTATGCTGAACTTCAAAGACTTAAATCCATTATCGATGCATTGTTAAATGGAGAAAAATTATTTATTATCCTTGATGAAATTCTTAAAGGAACCAATTCGAACGATAAACTAAAGGGCTCTTTCTCATTGTTAACCAGATTAAAAGACATGAATGTATCCGGCATTATTGCAACTCACGACATTTCATTAGGTGAACTGGAACAGCAATTTAACCAAAATTTCAAAAATTATTGTTTCGAAGTATCGTTGGATAATGATTTTCTATATTATGATTATAAACTAAGGGATGGAGTTTGTAAAAACCTAAATGCCTTGGTGCTAATGAAAAAAATGGGAATTGTAAATTAGTTAACATTCCTTAAAATCAAGTGATTAATTGAAAGATTAAAATAATCACAATAAATCTTATCTTTGAGAAATTCAAAAACGGATATTTTTACAACTATATTTTGAAGGATAATATTTTAGATTTTTTCCAAAACTTATGTTAATAAATCACAAAAACTTTCGCACCATTTGGTTGAATGAAGAGTATGAATCTGTGATTCAAATTATTGACCAACGTCATTTACCGCATCGATTTATTATTGAGGACTTAACCCACACAAACGACGTTATCATTGCCATTAAGGACATGCATGTTCGCGGGGCTGGCTTGATTGGCGCTACAGCCGGGTTTGGTATGTATTTGGCAACTATTGAAGCATCCAAATCTATTTCATTTGACGATTATTTATTGCAGGTATCTAAGGCTATAAAGGAAACACGCCCCACAGCCGTTAATCTTCAGTGGGCTGTAAACCGTCAGCTGGCAGAAATAAATAAAGGGCATAATTCGACAGAGAAAATTTCTATTTCAAAAAAAACAGCTATAGATATTGCAAATGAGGATGCAGAATATTGCAAAAATATTGGCAAGCATGGGGTAAAGATCATTGAAGAAATAAGTAAACAAAAGAACGGAGAAACGGTTAATATCCTCACTCATTGCAATGCCGGATGGTTGGCGTTTGTCGACTTTGGGTCGGCTACTTCTCCTATATATGAGGCTTTTGAAAAAGGTGTTAAAATTCACGTTTGGGTTGATGAGACTCGCCCACGCAATCAAGGCGCGAATCTAACAGCTTGGGAATTACTAAACCACGGTGTCCCGCATACCATTATTGCGGATAATACCGGCGGTCATTTAATGCAGCACGGTTTAGTTGATATAGTGATTACAGGAGCCGACAGAGTTACCAGGGAAGGCGATGCAGCTAATAAGATTGGCACTTATTTGAAAGCGCTGGCAGCTAGGGATAACGATATTCCTTTTTATATAGCCATGCCCTCATCAACCATTGACTGGAATACACGAAACGGAATAAATGAAATACCTATTGAGCAACGCAACCCCGATGAAGTTAAATACATGCAAGGCTTATATAACGGCGATATAATTTCAGTTTTAGTGGCTCCAGAAAAAAGTAATGCAGCCAATTACGGGTTTGATGTTACCCCGTCCAGGTTAATTACGGGTTTAATTACAGAGCGCGGCCTATGTGCGCCGAATGAAATTGGATTATTAGAACTTTACCCAGAAAAAAATACACATGACTGAAAAAGGATATATTAAATTTAATTGCCATTGGATTAAATCAAATCCAATAAATGAAGAAATAATTTATGGATTAAACCACTGGAGAGAAAAGCTTTTTAAACTGGGATTAATTGGTGCATATTCTACCGGAATTGGATATGGAAATATAAGTATCAGGTTAAAGAACAAGGCATTTTTAATTACGGGAACTTCAACCGGACAGTTTACAAACCTAAATGTGGAACACTATACACAGGTAATTTCCTATAATTTTATCGATAACATAATTACCTGCCAAGGCCCTATTAAGGCATCTTCAGAATCACTAACGCACGCTTCAATATACGAATCTGATCCTGAAGCAAATGCCGTTATTCATGTTCATAGTCTTCCGTTATGGAAAAAGCTGTTGAATAATGTTCCCACAAGCGCAACTTCAGTAGAATATGGTACACCCGAAATGGCTATTGAGATAAAGAGATTATTTACTGAAACCAATCTTAAAGAAAAGAAAATTCTTGCCATGGGTGGACATCAGGAAGGAGTAATTTCATACGGACAAAGTATCGACGAGGCAGGTAAATTACTATTAGACTCAGTTTTATGACTGTCATAAAATCAAAAATATTTACCTTTTTCTCTGCGAATATTCTTTAATGGATAGAATCCTTTAGTCCCAAAGTATTTATAAAGCAATTGGTCAGGTTTTTGTACTAGTTTATTTTTTGTTTCAATTCTTGTAATACCCACCGGTAAAACGCTTTTTAATATAACCTGATCATTTTCAAAAGAAATTGATACTTTTAACATAACACCTCTAAATATCAGTGAATCAAAAACAATGTTTTTATCTACCTTTTCCATCTTCAAAATAATATTATTGCCTTTTTCGTTTTCACTCAATACCCACGATTGATAAAAGGCATCCTTAACCTGAAAATATGGTATATTAGCGCCATTCCTTATATTACATCCGTAAATCATTAAAAAAAGTAACGGGAAAAATAGACTTTTTGGTCTCATAATTGTTATTAAATAAATAATTTTCAAAGTTTAATCAAATGTAAAAATTAGTATTTTTAAACCAAAATTTATTTTGATTATGAAAACATCCTCCACTCCAATTCTTTTGCTTTTAGTTTTTTTATTAGGTTTTTTATCAACTAATTGTAAAAAAGATAATCCGACACCACCCGTTGTTAAAAATGCCGATGAAATTAATAAATTCATCTGGAGCGGAATGAGAGATTATTACCTATGGGTGGATAATGTACCGAATCTTACTAACATTCAATTTAATGATAGTAATAGTCTGAATACATTTCTTAATTTGTATTCCGATCACGAAAAACTTTTTCACGATCTGAGATATCTGCCGGATTCAATTGATAAATGGTCCTGGATTGTTGATGATTATACAGCTTTGGAAAATCAATTTCAAGGAATCACAAAATCTCCCGGTTATGACTTCCGTCTTGGAGAATTCAGCGGAACAACCACATTATTTGGATTTGTAAGATATGTGATAAAAGGTTCACCAGCTGATTTGGCTGGTATAAAACGCGGAGATTTCTTTTTAAAAGTTAATGATCAGGAGATTACTGAAGCAAACTATCAAAATTTATTGTTTAATAAAGATAGCTATAAATTGTCGCTTGCAACTTTGTTAAATAATAACATTACTCTCAACGGTTTAACCGTTACTGTTACCCCCGCTGAAGTACACGAAAACCCTATTTATCTGGATACCGTTTATACGGTAAATAATTTTAAAATTGGATACCTTGTGTATAATGGATTTATGTCCGATTACGATATTCAATTAAATAATGTTTTTGGTAAGTTTAAGAATGCCGGAGTGAATAAGCTTATTCTCGACTTGAGATACAATGGTGGAGGATCAATACAAACAGCTGTATATTTGGCTAGTATGATTTACGGAACATCTACTGCTAATGTATTTATTAAAACTCAATATAATACGGCTTTTCAGGCAGCTTTGAAAGGTCAATTCGGTGATATTTATTTCACAGAAAGTTTCACAGCTACTATTGCAAAAACTACCACTACGGCAGAAGCAACAATTAATACATTAGGTTTGACTGATCTTTATATAATCACCACCGGAAATACGGCATCGGCCAGCGAAATTGTAATTAATGGATTAAAGCCTTACATAACAGTTAAAACAATTGGCACCAATACTGTTGGTAAATATGTTGGGTCGATGACAATAAAGGACTGGGATAATAAAGGTAACGTAAATCCAAACCATAAATGGGCATTACAGCCTATTACCTTAAAAATAGCTAATAAAGACGGCGTTTCTGACTATGTAAAGGGATTTGCTCCAACTGTACTTTTAAAAGAGGATATTGCTAAATTTTTGCCCTTTGGAGATACAAATGAACCAATGTTACACACTGCATTAAATACCGTTCAGGGAATTGCAAATAAACAAGAACAGTTAAAATCGGAAGGTATTGAATTTAAAACCATTGCAGACTCAAAAGATTTTCAGCCGCATAGCAAAGAAATGTATATTGAACCAAAAATTTTTAACAAAATAAAGTAGTTTTAGAAAGTTATTTTTTCATTTATTTTATAACGTATGTTCATTTGGGTATGAAAATTTTAGGATAAAATGTAACCTATTTAATGAAAATTCGTTTAGTTACCTATTTACCATTAAATCCTCTAAAATGAACCGAAAGATAATTCTATGTCTATTAATTGTTTATATTATTGTCTGCTTTAACAGGTGCAAAAAGGATGAAGTTGCAATCGATTTGCCACCTGTTGCCTCATTTAAGATGAATTTTGATGACTTTTCACTCGAAAAATCAATCACCGAAAACAAAACAAAAACATTTTATAATCAAGCTGTTAATAAAGTGAATATATGGTCTAATTTATCACAAAACCATACTAATATTCCTCTGTCAGCATTCAATAAGGCTTTCGAAAGCCAGTCAACTTACAATGATGAAGGTTGGGAATGGGTATATATAACTACTATCGGTACCACCAATTATCAATCTAAGTTAACTGGAATAATTGCCGGGGATTCTGTTATTTGGAAACTTTACCTGTCGGAAGTTGGAAATGATCAAATTAAGAATCAACTTTGGCTTGAAGGCACTTCTCACAAAAATAAATCGGGAGGTTGGTGGACTATATACAATTTTTATATTGATAACAATGCTATTATATTTAAACCTGCCTTGGGTATTCAGTGGCAATTCAAAAGCAATGATGATCTATCGCTTACATATCAAAATATTGCAACTAAAAAGTATGATGACATTCTAAAAAAGTATATTGACAATTTGGATATTGGTGGATTCATTGAATTTAAACGGCAAGTAAATGAGCCGTTTAACTCATATTTTTCCATTTATTCAAAAAAGGAATCCCCAGTAACTAAAATATCATGGAATTCTGTTACAAAAGAAGGACAAATTGAAAAGAATGGTTCCATTTACTCATGGGATTCAAAGCATTACGACATAGATTAATATAAAACATGTATAGCCGAAGAAAATTAATACTTCGGCTTTCTTGTTACTATACAGCCGGTTCCTGTTGGCTTAAACAATGAAAACTCCCCAGTCCCCACACAATATCAACAGAATCAATTCCAACCACATTTCTATCAGGAAATATTTTCGAAAGTATTTCAAGGGCTATTTCGTCCTGAATACAGCGAAATGTTGGCACAACAACGGATGAATTAGCAATATAGAAATTCGCATAAGATGCTGGCAACCTGCGCCCCTCCCAATATTGCGGATTTGGCATAGGCAATTCAATAATATTTAATTGCTTACCATTTAGTAAGCGCATCTTTTTAAGTTCTTCCAAATTGGCCTGAAGTGGTTGATAATTTTCATCGTATTCATTGGTTTCCACTACCGTAACAACCGTATCCTCACTTACAAAACGGGTGATATCGTCGATGTGACCATCGGTATCATCACCGACTATACCATCGCCAAGCCATAATATTTGGCTTGCTCCGTAATAATCACATAAACAGGTTTCAATTTGTGCCTGCGTAAGTTTCGCATTCCGGTTAATGTTCAACAAACATGCTCTAGTGGTGAGGATGACGCCTTTTCCGTTGAATTCTACCGAACCTCCTTCCATTACTATGCCCGGATGATAAATGGGAAGTTTGAAATAACCGGCAATCTTATCAGGAATCTGGTTATCCAGCTCTGACGGATATTTTCCTCCCCATGCATTGAATTCCCAGCTAACGATTGCTTTCTTCTCTTTGGCATCGGGGTTAACTATAAACGCAGGACCATGATCGCGACACCACACATCATTTGTTCCATTCATAAATATCTCAACGGACGATAAATTTACACCTGCCACATATAACTGACTAATTAGTTTTTGCTTATGTAGTTGGTCTGAAACATTTATCCTAACCTTTTCTCCTAATGAAATCTGCTTTATAAATTCGATATAAGAAACATAAATAGTCTCCAATTTTCCGGGAAATGAATCGTCCAAATATGGGTAAGTAAGCCAGGTGGCTTCATGTTTTTCCCATTCAGCAGGAAACCGGTAACCGAGAGTGTGGGGAACATTCATAATGTAGATTTTCTATGTTATAAATGAAGAATATAAGAACCAAGATGAAAATAGCATTCATTAAAGCACCTTTACAATTTTCAAATTTTCAAATCCCAATATTTTCAAATTTCTTAATCAATTAATCTCTTTAGAATTGGATCATAAGTGTCAATCCTCCGATCGCGCAAAAATGGCCAAATCATTCGGTAATGCTCATTTTTTGACAGATCAATTTCCTGAACATGTGATTCTTCCTTATCATGCGAAGCCTGATAAAGCACAGTACCAAAAGGATTTGAAACAAAAGAACCTCCCCAGAAGACAGTATCAGCTTCTCTGCCCACCCTGTTTACAGCCACAACATGCACTCCGTTGGCAATGGCATGACTTCGCTGAATTGTTTGCCAAGCTTGGTATTGTTCGGTTTTAACATCCATTTTATCATCCGGTTCCCATCCAATTGCTGTTGGAAAGAAGAGAATTTCGGCGCCCATTAAGCTCGTAATACGTGCAGCTTCCGGAAACCATTGATCCCAGCATATCAACACTCCAATTTTGGCACATTTTGTATTGAAAACTTTGTACCCTGTGTCTCCAGGAGTAAAATAAAATTTTTCATAAAACCCAGGGTCATCAGGAATATGACTTTTTCGATACTTCCCCAGATAAGAACCGTCAGCATCAATCACAGCTGTGGTGTTATGATATAATCCTGTGGTACGCTTTTCAAACAGGGAAGCTATGATTACCACTTCGGTTTCGAGGGCAATTTCTTGCAATAACCGGATAGTTTCACCAGGAATAGCTTCAGCTAATAAAAAATTTGTATGATCCTCTTTATCACAGAAGTAAAGTGATGCGAATAGTTCTTGTAAACAAACAATATTAGCCCCTTCGGATGAAAGTCGCCTTATTTCGCTAATGCTCCTTTGAATGTTTGTTTCTTTATTTCCGGTGCATTTCATTTGCACCAATCCAATCTTCACTTTTCGATCACACGACATATTGAATAATTTTAACAACAAATTTACGTGAATTTTCTAAAGCAAAATCAACTATTTTTACTGTATGAATTATCCTGTCATGAACATATTACTGATCACACCGCCATTAACCCAATTAAACACACCATACCCGGCAACAGCGTATTTACAAGGTTTTTTGAAAACGAAAAATTACAATGTCCATCAGGCTGATTTGGGAATTGAATTAGTAAACCTAATTTTTACGCGAAAATCACTTGAAAGCATCTTTCGACACGCCGAACATATTTTCGAGAAAAAAACCTCAAAAAATATCCGCCATATTTTTACTCAGCACCAACAGTATATTAACACCATTGATGTGGTAATGAATTTTCTGCATGGTGATGATATGACACTTGCAACCCGTATTTGTAAAAGAAATTTTCTGCCGGAAGCTTCTCGTTTCAAAACCATTGCAGACATGGACTGGGCTTTTGGAAATATTGGATTTACTGATAGAGCGAGACACCTTGCAACTCTTTATATTGAAGATCTCACCGACTTTATTCGCGAAACCATTAGCCCTTATTTTGAACTCGGTAAATATGCCGAACATTTGAGTTTATTTGCTGCTGATTTTTCCCCTCTCGAAAACGCACTTGGCAAAGAAACAAATTTCATTGATGCCATGATGCTGGATATTCTTGAGGAAAAAATACTTCTATGGAAGCCCGATTTATTAGGTTTTAGTATCCCTTTTCCGGGAAACCTTTATGGCGCACTCAAATGCGGACAATATATAAAAACAAAGTACCCGCATATAAAAATAGCGTGGGGTGGCGGATATGTAAGCACTGAACTACGCGATCTTGCTGACCCGGCTGTATTCAATTATGTTGATTACGTTATGCTGGATAATGGCGAACCCGGAATATTAAAACTCATTGAATATCTTCAAACTAATAAAAATGAACTAGTTAAGACTTTTATTAAAGATCACTCAGGAGAGGTTGTTTTGAAAGGAAAGGACAGTACATTTCGAATTCCATTCTCGGAAAGTGGAGCTCCTGATTACTCCGACTTACCACTAAAACAATATATTTCGCTGATAGAAATGGCAAACCCAATGCACAAACTTTGGAGTGACGGGCGATGGAACAAACTTACGCTGGCAAAGGGGTGCTATTGGGCAAAATGTGCCTTTTGTGACACCCAGTTACCATACATTTGCGATTACGAACCTGTTTCGGTAACTATGCTGGCCGATCGAATTGAAGAAGTTATTACCCAAACCAATACAACAGGGTTTCATTTTGTAGATGAGGCAGCGCCACCTAAAATTTTACGGGAACTATCCCAAGAAATTACCCATAGAAAACTGAATATTAGTTGGTGGACAAATATCCGGTTTGAAAAAGCTTTCGATGCTGAACTATGCTCAATAATTTCTTCAGCAGGATGTATAGCAGTATCCGGAGGAATTGAAGTTGCTTCGAACCGACTGCTACAATTAATGAATAAAGGGGTGACCATTGAACAGGCTGCTACTTCGGCATTCCATCTTACCGAAAGCGGGATTATGGTGCATGCTTATCTTATGTATGGGTTCCCATCCGAAACAATTCAGGAAACGATTGACTCATTGGAAATTGTAAAACAATTATTTGAACATAAATTGATACAATCAGCATTCTGGCATCGGTATGCGATGACAGTTCATAGCCCGTCAGGTAAAAAACCCGAAAATTATGGTGCAATTTTAACTGATTCATCGCAAGGATCATTCGCTAACAATGAAATCGGTTTCACTGATAATCAAAATATTGACTTAAATATATTTGGTGATGGCCTGCGAAAAGCTACCTATAACTATATGCATGGTTTATGCATCGATTGGCCGCTAAGTAAATGGTTTGACGCTAAAGTCCCCAAAACCAGGGTGTCCGGGAAATATATAAAA
>JANXXY010000352.1 GCA_025350365.1 Bacteroidales bacterium
ACTCGCTGCAACCAAATGATTATCACCAGTTATAATTTTAAGGGAAACGCCAAGTTTCTTTAGTCCGGCAATGGTGTCGGCGATGTTTGCCTTTGGTGGGTCAAACAGGGTGAGAAAACCAATAAAAGTCATATCCTTCTCATCATCCTTGTTTATGAGAGCTTCGGACGATAGATTTTTGTATGCAATACCAATAGTACGAAACCCATTGTTGCTAAATTCCGCAAAGTGTTTCTGAATCTGGTCCTTCACGGATGCCATATCCACAATATTACCCTCTTTAATTTCCGCTGATGAGCAAACATCAAGTATATTAGTCAATGCACCTTTTGTTACCATTAAATGTGCTTCGCCATGTTTAACCGATATGCTTAATCGTTTACGAATAAAATCATAAGGAATTTCATCGTGTTTCTGGTAATCTGTCAGGTCAACCTTACGGTAATTAATGATGGCTTCATCAATAGGGTTTGTAAAACCGGTTTCGTAAGAAGCATTTAAATAAGCAAATAGAAATACCTTTTCATTTGCTTCCCCATTCACATCGATAGCAGATTCTACCTGCACAGTTCCTTCGGTGAGGGTGCCGGTTTTATCGGAACAAATTACGTTCATGCTACCGAAATTTTCGATTGAAGAAAGCCTTTTTACGATTACCTTCTTTTCGGCCATTTTTTTGGCGCCATGAGCCAGGTTGATGCTGATGATGGCAGGTAATAGTTGTGGGGTTAATCCGACTGCAAGTGCCAGTGAAAAAAGAAATGCTTCCAGTACGGGTCGATGAAGGTATACATTGATGGCAAATATAATTACCACCAATATAAGTGTCACTTCTCCAAGAAAATACCCGAACCTTCGTATGCCATGTTCAAATTCGGTTTCTGGGGGCTTAAGTTTAAGCCGTTCCGACACCTTACCAAACTCTGTATTTATGGCGGTAAGCGTTACCAACACTTTTGCAGTGCCACTAACAATGTGAGTGCCCATCCATACAGTATTTGTCCTTTGTGCAAGGGCAGTATCCGCTGGTAATGTTGAAACTGACTTTTCAACGGGGTAAGTTTCGCCGGTTAGCATTGCTTCATCAACAAACAGATCTTTCGATTCAAGTATTAAACAGTCGCCGGGAACTATGTCACCGGCGTTGAGAACAACAATATCGCCAGGTACAATATCCTCCACAGGAATTTCCTGTTGATTTCCATCACGTAGCACAGCGGTTTTTATTTGTACGATGGCAAGTAATTTCTCCACAGCATTGGAAGCGCCATGCTCCTGCCAAAATCCAAGAAGCCCGCTAATTAAAACGATGGCAAGAATGATTGATGCATCAACGAAATTATGGAGAAATAATGACAGAACCGTAGCACACAGGAGAATAATAATTATAGGGCTTTTAAACTGCGAAATAAGCAGCGTAAACGTATCTGATCGTTTTTTTGCTTTCAGCCGATTTGGCCCATAGCTAATTAGCCTTTTTTTTGCTTCATCGTTTGTAAGTCCATTGGCTGTTGCCTGAAGTTTGCTTAACAATTCTGTAACGGAGACGCTCCAAAAGGTCTGAGGAATTTGTTCCATGGTTTTCCAAATTATTCGTTAGTTTCATAAAGTCGTAATCTGTTTCGGAGCGAAATAATTTCATCCTGCTTTGCATTTAGACGTTGCAACAAATGTGTGATGGTCTCAATGCCTTCCAGATTAATGTCAAGTTCATAATAAAATCGGATAATTATCTCTAATTGTTTAAGATGATTAACATCAATAAAATCAGTTTCATTTATGGTAGTAATTTCAATCAATCCCGTCTGTTGCAGCGAACTGATAAACGAAACTTCAATGTTGTGATTGACACAAAATACTTCAACAGCTATTAAATCTCCTTTTTGCATTGGTTGCATGTTAAAATTACGATGTTGATAATTCGGTAAATAAAGCTTTTTGCTTATCCGTTAAATTTGTGGGCAGTTTAATTTGATATGTGATATGTAAATCGCCAAATTGCCCATCATTTTTATAAACAGGGAATCCTTTACCTTTTAACTTTACTTTAGTGCCGTTTTGAGTTTCGGGGGCTACCTTTAGTTTTACTTTTCCGTTTAAAGTTTCGAATATAATTTCTCCTCCCAGCACGGCAGTGTATAAATCTAAATCAACCGAGGTATATAAGTTATTCTCTAATCGTTTAAATATAGGGTGGTTTGCTATTGAAAAGGTAATATATAAATCGCCATTCGGTCCACCGTTTATTCCCTGGTCTCCATGTCCTGCAATTTTTATTGTTTGTCCATTTTCAATGCCGGCAGGGATAGTAATCCTTATTTTTTTTCCGTTGACTGTTAACTCTTGTTTGTGAGTTTTATACGCATCAATGAGGTTTAGATGAAGTTCTGCATTAAAGTCTTCTCCTCTGTATTTTACCTGTCGGTTTCTGCCACCGTTTGCTGCTCCGCCAAACATGGATTCAAAGAAATCGGAAAAATCTCCTTCAGATTGGTTCCCCGAATATCTTGCCCCGCCTTGATTTGATGTCTGCCTCTGTGACTGTTTTGCTTTTTCAAATTCTTCAGCATGTTGCCAATCTTTACCATATTGATCAAATTTCTTACGTTTTTCGGGATCGCTCAATACTTCATTGGCTTCATTTATCTCCTGAAATTTCTGTTTAGCGTCTTTATTATTTGGATTTAAATCGGGATGGTATTTTCTGGCCAATTTCCGGTAGGCATTTTTGATATCCTTTGGTGCTGCTGTTTTATCGATCCCTAATATTTTATAATAATCTACGAAAGTCATTTGTTTTGTATAATTGTGTCCTTTTCGATGCTATGTTTTCATGAATTTTGTGAGAACTAAGTTAGTGCCTTTAACCAAATAAGTATTATACAACTTTTGATAAGAGTTACATCATTCACACATTAAATCCAAAACATTGATATTATAACGCAATTAACAGCAAATAGGCTAAGGAACATGTTTTATAACACCATCCTATATTGAATTGGCAATTCTTGTTTGCAAATACTTCATTTTTTGCATTGCCATATCCCTGCCAATTATATCTTTGTTGTACACTTATTCGCATTTTTATGAAAATTCAATTTCTGGGCGCTGCTCGTGAGGTTACAGGCAGCAAACATTTGATTACTACAAATAACGGAAAGAAAATACTTCTTGATTGTGGAATGTTTCAGGGCAAAGGACTTGATACTGATTCGATGAATCGTAAACTGGGCTTCAACCCCGCGGAAATCGATTTTCTCATTCTTTCTCATGCCCACATTGATCATACCGGTTTGGTGCCCTATATTTACCGGTTAGGATTTAAAGGAACCATAATTTGTACACATGCCACACGCGATTTGTGTTCCATTATGCTGGCAGATTGCGGGCATATTCAGGAGCAGGATACCAAATGGTTTAACAAAAAAATGGCTAAAAAGGGACTTCCATTAGTTAGTCCGATTTACAACCGGATGGATGCAGAACGTTGCTTGGAACTATTTGTTAGTGTGGCATATAATAAATTCTTTTTTATTGACGAGAATATCAAAGTTACCTTCACCAACACAGGGCATTTACTGGGTGGTGGAGTTGTAAACCTCGAAATTAAAGAAGGAAATACAATTAAAAGGATAGCTTATACGGGTGATATAGGCAGGCCTACAAATAGAATTTTGAAATCACCGCAAAAATTTCTGCAGGCTGATATTTTAATTACCGAATCAACATATGGCGACCGTCTTCATGAAGGAAATCTATATGCCGAAGAAAAACTTCTTCAGGTAGTAGAAAATACCTGTGTAAAAAAGGGCGGGAAATTAATTATCCCATCGTTTAGCGTTGGTCGTACACAAGAAGTTGTGTATTCATTAAATAGATTTTATAACGACAATCGCCTGCCAAAAATCGACATATTTGTGGACAGTCCACTTTCCGTGAATGCAACCAATATATTCAGAATGCATTCCGAATGTTTTAATGATTCGATTATGAAAGTTATGGAAACAGACCCTAATCCCTTTGGATTTAATAGTTTGCATTACATTCAAAGCATTGAGGAATCGAAACGATTGAATGATAACAAAAACCCATGTGTGATAATTTCGGCATCGGGCATGATGGAAGCCGGACGTGTAAAACATCATCTGGCCAATAGTATCTCAAATCCGAAGAATACAATTCTTGCGGTTGGCTATTGCTCACCAATGACTTTAGGTGGTCGGATCCTAAGTGGAGCAAAAAAGGTATCGATATTTGGTGACGAGTATGATGTAAAAGCAGATATCGAGCGGATTGACGCTTATAGTGGACATGCCGATTATAAAGAGATGGTTGAATTCCTTAGTTGTCAGGATAAAGCTTTATTAAAGAAGGTATTTGTGGTTCATGGAGAATACAGGGCTCAACAAGCATTTCAAAAAACTCTTGAAACAGAGGGCTATAGCAATATATCGATTCCGGAAATGGGCGAGTCGTTCGAATTTTAAATTATAAGCTTCATAGGTAGCTATTTATGTCCACTCCCATTTCAAAAACATCGAATGGGTGGTGGACTTTTTCATTCCTCAAGCAACGGGCGAGAAAGAAAATGGTTGTAATGTTTCCAAAAGTTTGGATCATCCACGGTTTTGTTTTCAAATAATGGAGTTTTTTTTGATAGGGTTTCTTCCTGAGTTATCGGTTTAAATCGATCTGGTAAAACATTATTCACAAAAAACTCACGATATTGGTATTGTGCCTGAGTTTCCTTTTTAAATTTTGTTTCAAAATAATTTTCAAATAATAAGTAATTCAAATACATCTTTTTACGGTACTCTCTATACTCCACCTTCATTTCGTAAAGTTTTAATTCTCCCTCGTCGGTATTTGCAAACAAGGTATAAGTCATTTTGATGATGGATTGATTGTCTGATCTTATAATGATATTTCCCGATACCCTGTAAATGTCATGGATGTAATCGGCAATCCGATATCCGGTATTAAAACTGATACAGTAAATGCTTTTACCATCGAATATAGAAATACTGTCAATTTTTAATAAGTGATTACGAACAAACCATTTGGAGAAATTATTAATGAACGACATTGAAAACCGGTTATAATTGCGGATAGGATCATGAGATCTGAGAATGCTCAACTCGTTTCCACCCATAGGATTAATGTAGGCGCCGGGTATGTATTTGTGAATATAATTATCGTAAGTAATTAATTTTGAAGAGTCTATATGAAGGTTTTTATTTTTACGATATTGAAGAAGGCGTAGTTTGCTATTTTCATAATCTTTTTTCCCAAACCCAGGATCTTCAATATCCACCGCAGCTTCGAGTAAATTGAGAAATTCATTGTCCTTTTTGATATACTCCCGATAATACCCTCCAATAATAAATGGTTTAGTACTATAATTGTCAGGAATTAATTTAATTGCATTTTTTACAATTTTATCTGCCAGGGATTTATTGAGGTCGGCAGTAATTACAATTTCGGATAAAGTATAAATCTCCGGCACAAGCTTAATAGTGTCTATTATGTCGTTATTAATATCCGAAACTTTTTTTTTGCAGGTTTGATATCCCAGACAAGTAACTACTGCTGAATCATTGTTATATTCAGCCGGGATGTAAAGTTTAAACTCTCCCTGTTCGTTCGATACAACACCTATAGGCCTAAAAAGAATGGAAACAGATGCATAGGCAACACGTTCTTTTTCAGTAGTATTTATCAATACGCCTTTAAATATCACATCTTTCTGGGAAAATATCGACATACCAGGAATAAAAATTTCCATAACAGCAAGAAAAAGTCCATACCAAAACGAGGATTTGTAAACCATTGGGACATGTCTATTTAGCAATAATAAAAATACGTAAATAATTTTATTTTGATAATTAATATTTTAATGATTTTTTAGCTTTTTTACGCTTATTTACACTCTATTTTAAGAGGTTTCAGAGGTTTAGTTACGATTCTCAGGATTGGATTTACCCTATTCCAAAGAAAATCCCTTATCTTTGCACCCTAAAATTTAGTGGATGCTATATAAACATTTAGCCCTATTAATCAGGGATCGGATTGTTAGTTATGGAAACAGAACGGCAATGAGGTTTAAAAATCAAACTTCAAATTGTTGGGAGGATATTTCTTACAATGAGATGGGCAATGCCATTGATAATGTGGCTAAATCACTTATTGACGATGACGTAAAAGTGAATGATAATATTGGAATTTTTTCGGGAAATATGCCCGAATGGACGATTAGCGATTTTGCTATTATGAGCATTGGAGCAGTTACCATTCCGATATATGCTACTGATTCGGCAGCACAAACGGCTTATATTATCCGCGAAACGAAAATGAAAATTATTTTTGTGGGTGAACAAGAGCAATATGATAAGATATTGCAGGTAATTGCAGAATTTTCACTGCCTGTTAAAATTGTGGTTTTCGATGGGAATGTAAGTTTACGAAATAACAAATATTCAAGCTATTTTCGACATTATTTTGAGCTAGGAGAAGCTCTCAGGCCTGATAAATTAAATAATCGGCTGGCCAGCGTTTCAGTGGATGATGTTGCTTCAATTCTTTATACATCGGGAACTACAGGTGAGCCCAAAGGTGTAATTCTTCGTCATTCAAATTTCACCAATACCTTATATAATCATGATATTTTTCTCGATATTAAAGGTTACGAAGTATCATTAGCATTTCTCCCTTTAAGTCATATTTTCGAGAGAACATGGACTGCATACTGTCTTCATAAAGGTATTGTAGTTAACTATCTTCTTAATCCCAAAAATGTTGTGAAAGCCTTACAGGAAGTGAAACCTAACATTATGTGCGCTGTACCCCGGTTTTTCGAAAAAACCTACAATGCGGTAATGGAAAAAGTTGAGACATATTCTCCCGCAAAAAAGAAGTTGTTCCATTGGGCTATTAGCGTAGGAAAAAAAGTAATGGAATTGAAACGTCTGGAACTGCCGGTTTCTGTATCCAATAAAATATTATTTGCAATTGCTGATAAATTGGTGTTGAAGAAAGGCCGTGCCGCATTTGGAGGAAATATTTTATTTTTTCCCTGTGGAGGAGCGATGCTTCCCGATAACATCAATACTTTTTTTCATTCCGTTGGAATAAACATAAAATACGCTTATGGGTTAACTGAATCTTGCGCTACTGTTTCGGCTTTTGCTGATACAAAATTTAAATTTGGTACTGTTGGGATGCCTTTGCCTAATGTGGAGGTGAAAATTGGTGATAACGATGAAATTATGCTTCGTGGCAAAAACATTTTTCATGGTTATTATAAAAAACCTGAAGAAACTGAGAAATCGTTTGTCGACGGGTGGTTTAAAACCGGTGATGCCGGAGCGATAGATGAAGATGGTTTTCTGATTATGAAAGAACGGATTAAGGATTTAATCAAAACATCGTCAGGTAAATTTATAGCGCCTCAGCAAATTGAAAGCATGATAGGGAACGACCCATACGTGGAGCATGTGATGGCCATTGGCGATAACAGGAAATTTCTATCGGCGCTTATCGTACCAAATTTTTTATTGCTTGAAAAATATGCCCGTGAAATGAACATCCGTTTCTCATCTCGTGAAGACCTGCTTAAGAATTCGCAGATTGTAAAATTTTTTGAGGATAGAGTGCATGTAATTCAGCAGGTTCTTGCCAATTACCAGCGGGTGAAAAAATTCGTGTTGCTTACAAAAGAGTTTTCTATTCCCGGCGGTGAGTTCACTTCTACCTTAAAAACCCGCCGTGGATTCGTGCTTCAGAAGTACAGCGATATAATAGAGAGAATGTATAGAGAGTAATTTTCTACTCACCTATCCTATTATGAAATATCCTCTGTTTATTTGAGTTAACCTGTTTTCGGAAAAGAATAATAACAGGTGTAAATTCTGTAAAATCTACCGACGCAGCTTCGCTTATAAATTTGATGTGCAGCTCCTTACAAAAAATACCAAACATAGCCTCTACTAAGTCAACTATTGTTTCAGAAACCGTGAAAAAACAACAACAATTGATTATTCCTGAAAAATGATCCTATGTCAATCACTGCAAAAAAAAGCATATCACCTGTAATGGTAATTGTTGCCTTTGCCACTGTTTACCTGGTTTGGGGCTCCACATATTTTTTTATACAGAAAGCTGTTCAGCATATTCCACCCATGATATTGGGAGCCCTTCGTTTTTTAATTGCCGGGCTATTGATGATGGGATGGTGCCTGCTTAAAGGTGAACGAATTGGTACATGGCCACAAATAAAACCTGCCATCATTAGTGGTTTGCTTTTATTATTAGTGGGTAATGGAGCAGTGATTTGGGTGGAAAAATCGCTTCCAAGTTCATTTGTAGCTATTCTGCTTTCTTCAGCTCCTATCTGGTTTGTAGCACTGGACAAACCCAAGTGGAAAGAAAATCTTACCAATCGTTCTACTATTCTCGGATTAATTATCGGTTTTATCGGTGTCATTTTATTATTCAGCGAGAAGGCTGCGGTGGCGGTTTCTTTAACTGGCAATAATTATGAAATTATTGGATTTTTCATTCTAATTATTGGTTCTATAAGTTGGGCAGGTGGATCACTCTATTCAAAATATCATTCATCAGGATCCACAACCGTAAGTTCAGCCTGGCAGATGCTGGCGGCAGGAACCGCTTTTATGCTGGGTAGCTTTTTATCGCATGAATGGAATGGATTTGAATTGCAATCTGTTACAACAATTTCGTGGTTATCACTTTTGTATCTTATACTTTTTGGATCGTTAGCCGCATACAGTGCCTACGTATGGTTGTTACAGGTGCAACCAGCTACACAGGTGAGCACATATGCTTACGTAAACCCGGTTGTTGCCGTATTGCTTGGCGTTTTTTTTGCAGGTGAACACATGAGTCTAGTGCAAACGAGCGGATTTGTTGTAATTCTTAGCAGCGTGCTGCTGATCAATCTGGCAAAATACAGTAACGAACAAAAACGGCTGAAATATGAAAATTCCATAAGTGAAAACAAAAAAATAATGATGCCTGTTGCTAAGGAAAATACAGCCTGCAGCTGAGCAATCCTCTTGCTAATTGTAGTATGCGATAAACCAGAACCGAAGCAGCTAAGCTAAGTTAGTAACTTCGCTTGAATAAGTACCGGTTTTAAACAGGCATAAAAAGAGAATGGAAGCCTGACAGAGATGGGCTTTTTGTTTTACTCATAAATATCTTTTCTATGCCCGAGTGTGATGATATCCACAATAAGTTTGTTATCAAAAATATCATAGTGAATACGATAGTTTCCAACTCTAATACGGTAACCATCTCTACCTTTTAGCTTTTTATAACCTTGTGGTCTTGGATTTTCTTCTAAATCGGCAATGGCTTCAAGTATAGGTTCCGCAATGTTGTCAGAAAGTTTATCTAATTACATTTGTAGATAAGACAGCGGTATAGTTAGGCATTTTTTATTTTTCTTTTTTTTAGGTAATCTGAAAATAAAATGCGTTCGTCATTATCTTCTTTTTTAGCCTCGTCATACAATTTTATATCTTCTAACTCTTCCAGTTCGTCTATAATAGTGTCATACTCTTTGACAGGAAGTATAACCAACGATTTTTTACCATCGGCATCTTTAATATATTGAGGATGTATAGAAATCATAATCTTATTTATTTAGAAGTTTGAATATTTTGTTCAAAGAATGTCTAAAATTTATTTTTAGTAATCATATCGTCAATATTAAGATATATAGCGTTTTTGTCTTCTTCGTCAAGTGGTGAAATCAATGGTACTTTTTAATTAGCCATATTGTCTTCCGCCTTTACAGATGTGGGCGTTTTGGCCTCTTATAATCCCCAGCTGCACGTGCCGAAGCACAATATATCTATGATGGAAATTCGGTGATTATCTGTATATGTCTTTTCTGTCACCAATCCTTACAACTTCCACGGTAAGAATTCTATCATAAATTTCGTAGATAATACGAAAGTTTCCTTGTCTTACCCTGTAACCACTGCGGACTTTCAGTTTCTCGCAGCCAACGGGCGAGGGTTATTGGCAAGAGCATCAATTTTAGCTTTTACGGCTATATAATCGGCTTTTGGCAGTTGTTCAAGCTGTTTTTGCGCGCCACGCAGCATTTTAATAGCGTAAGTCATCGCGTTTAGCTTCAATTTCTTTAATAGCTTGTTCGAAAGGGATAGATTCTTCGCCATTGGCTTTTGCTTCATCGTAAGCCCGTATATCTGCCAGTTCTTCCAATTCCTCAATCATTTTATTGTAGTCTCTCATGGGCAGGATTACACTAATTTTCCGACCTTTGGTATCAGTTATGAATTGTGTTCTCATAATTGTAATTTTTAACGTGTTATTTGCTGGATTTCTCTTTTGGTAGCTAACGAATCCAAAAATAATTTTATCATGTTATTATCCTAGTTTCCGAGGCTTTTCAACCGTTTTAAAAAGATTAAGAAGCTCTTTTTTTGTCCTATAGTCGTTCAGATTCAACTTTATCCTTTGCATCGTCAATCAATAGTTGTATTAAGGGCTTCAGCGAACCGTTTCAATACATCTGAAGAAGGCAAGCTCCTAGTTTTTCATACCTTCCTTTTTAGTCAAATCGCTCTCTGTGTTTACGAGCTTATTTCTCAATTCTTTAATGCGGTTGCCCAACTGCTTCAATAATACCTGTTTAAAAATAAATCAACACAAAAATAACCTTTAAATATCAATATAGCAATCATTTTAATACCTGTTGCTAATAAATTGATACTTGAAGATTTGATACAAATAAAATTTTAACATGTAATTTCAATACTTTAAGGTGTTATAAAAATATTTATCAACAATGAAAAGTAAGGCCCAAAAACAGATAAGGACATTAACCACCGACACGAATAGCAGTAATTAGATATTTAATTCACAAATAAATCCTATCTTTGCCTCATATTTACTTGTTAGAAAGTAATCGAAATATTTTAGGCTGCTAATTAAAATACAATTTTATTGGTGTGCCATTTACGTAATTTAATTAAATGTCATTCGAAAATTTACAACTCATTGAGCCCATTCTAAGGGCATTAAAAACAGAAGGTTATGTCACTCCTACTCCAATCCAGGAACAAGCGATCCCTCTCATTTTAGAACGAAAAGATTTATTAGGCTGTGCACAAACCGGAACAGGAAAAACTGCCGCTTTTGCCATTCCTATTTTACAAATTCTTTACGAGGAACAGAAACTTACAAAAGGCCCCCGAAGTATTAAATCGTTGATTCTTACCCCTACGCGTGAACTTGCAATACAGATTGCCGAAAGCTTTACTGCTTATGGTAAGCATACGGGATTGCGACATACCGTAATTTTTGGTGGTGTAACACAAAAAAAACAAACCGATGCCTTACAAGCTGGAGTTGATATTTTAATTGCCACTCCTGGCAGGCTGCTTGATTTGATGAATCAGAAATTTGTTCACCTTCATCATGTATCACTCTTTGTACTTGATGAAGCTGACCGTATGCTGGACATGGGCTTTATTCACGATGTTAAAAAAGTGATTAGTAAACTACCAGCCAAACGCCAAACTTTGTTTTTTTCGGCGACAATGCCTCCCGAAATTTCAAAATTAGCAGATACTATCCTTGTAAACCCGGCTAAAGTAGCAGTTACTCCGGTTTCTTCCACCGTCGATACCATCGATCAATCCATATTCTTTGTAGATAAGGATAATAAGAAGTCTTTATTAATTCATTTATTAAAAGATCCAACTGTTCGTTCGGCATTGGTTTTTACCCGAACCAAACACGGTGCCGATAAAATTACCAAAGATCTTGTAAGAGCTGGAATCATTGCCGAAGCCATACACGGAAACAAATCACAAAATGCCCGTCAACGTGCTTTGAATAATTTCAAAACTAAATCAACCAGAGTTTTAGTTGCTACAGATATTGCAGCACGTGGGATTGATGTGGAGGACTTGTCGCATGTAATTAATTTTGAATTGCCCAACGTACCGGAAACTTACGTTCACCGCATTGGCAGAACAGGTAGAGCGGGTTTAAGCGGTGTTTCTTTTTCCTTTTGTGATGCTGAGGAAAAAGAATTTTTACGGGACATTCATAAATTAATAAACAAATCGATTCCAATTGTTGATAATCATCCATTTCCTATGGAGAATCCACATTTCGAATCCAAACCAACGGCTAAAAAGGGTACCTCAACAGGCAAATCCAATTCTCCAAGACCCACTCGTCAAGGTGAAAAAAAATGGTTTGGAAAACCAAGTCCTAATAAACGCTGGTAATTATTTTAATAAATGTAAGTTTGCCGGTTCAAATTGAATAAAAAATAAGCTATGATAAAAGCAGAAATCCACACAGAAAAAGGAGTTATGAAGGTTAATTTCTTCGAAAAAGATGCTCCAAAAACAGTTGAAAATTTTGTAAAACTGTCAAGAGATGGTTTTTATAATGGTTTGACATTTCATCGTGTAATCCCGAATTTTGTAATACAGGGAGGATGCCCAAAAGGAACAGGTGTCGGTGGCCCTGGTTATAAAATTAAATGTGAACTTGATGGCGATAATCAATACCATGATCGGGGAGTACTTTCAATGGCTCATGCAGGAAGAGATACCGGAGGTTCGCAGTTTTTTGTATGCCATAGCCGCGCTAATACCAGCCACCTCGATCGTCAGCATACTTGTTTTGGCAAGGTATATGAAGGTCTTGATGTGATTGACAATATTCGTGAGCATGATGTAATTGAAAAAATTGTAATCATCGAAGAATAAATAATCCATAATCGAATCAACTAAAAAGCCGGAAAATTATTTTTTCTGGCTTTTTTCGTATTATGTACACAACTAAATTCCCCTTTCATATTGGGCATTCGTTGAAGGATGAATCATTTGTCTGAGTTCATTTTTCGATTCCGGATAACCATTTATAAGATTCTCAAAAAGCTTTATTAGGCCTGATTTATCCGTTTCTAATTTAGTTTCGTTTTTAATATCCCTTACATCAATAAAAAAACTGGAAAATAGATTCGGAAAATCAGTGACAATATCAGTATTCAATAAATTAGTATCATGATAGATACGATGATAGTTTCCTTTTGATTTTTCAATAAAAAAAATGTTTTTGTTTAAATTTGTAATGGATGCCGATTTTTTACATTGTTGAATACAAGTTTCTTCCATTTTATCATTACTGCATCCTGTTACCTGATGAAACAGACATTGTCTGCTAGTCATTAATACAATAGGTTGATAGATGCTAAAGTATAAATCAAAATTATCAGGCTTTTTTATTCCCTTTATTTGAATTTTACTTATTTCATTTGAAATAAACGAGCCCGAACAATTATAATTCTCTTTTAAACATAACAAGCTAAATGAGTTAACAACATTAAGAAAAGGACCTGCAATCCAAGGGATGCCCTTTTTATAAGCTTCAAAGGCTATTCCGGTGTTATCTGTTACAATACATTTTGGTTGCACTTGTTGAAGAAATTCTAACGCAGCATGGTAGTCTTCATCTATTAACACGGATGGAAACCAGGGAATTAAATCTTTGTTTTTTGTAAAAAAAGTTATTAACTCCGAACATTTATTTTTAAAACCGTCAGGAAGTTGAAAATAGATAGTTGAAGAGGTCTTATTACATAGATACAAATCCTTTTGCGAGGATATTAATACCGAAAGAGATGGGTTATCGGTTACGCTATGGTGTTTCTTTAAAAGGGGAACATCAATGGGGTCAACATATTCTTTTGAACCATTCAGGATGTACAACAGTTTTTTTTTGATGGCAGTAAGCTCCTTAAACGGTATATAAACATCGGGTGAAAGATTTTCCAACTCCAGCTTCTCAATAAAGTATTCCGTGTCATTTAAGGCTTTCAGTCTTTTTAATATCATCTCATGGTTCAATGTCTCAGTGCCGACATTGGTAAGGTTTATATCAGAATGTAAAACAAATGATCTGTCGGGCGTTTTAACCGATACGGTAAGGGGAGTGTCACATTCTCCTGAAATGCTTATGAATAAAGGAGCTTTTGCTATATTTAGTTGGGTAAGTTTGTTCTCTATATTAGTTATAATTTCTGTTCGTGCATCATAGATTTCACCTTTTGCTTTTTCTAAATTATCTTCTGAGTTTCCATCATTTATTTCAGTTAAATAGATGGCTGAATTATCCCGGGGGTTATCAATAAACATATCCTTACTGATATTGCCCTTCAAAAAATCGTTTGAAAAGTCACGGTTAAAGACTTTATACAGTACGCTTTTGTCATTATTTACTTTATCCTCACCATAAAAACTATCCAGTTGTTTTCTCCATGCACTAACGACCGTGTACACATAATGAAACTTTTTTATTCTTCCTTCAATTTTTATGGAATCAACGCCAGCATCTGATATTTCTCTTAGATCGGTAAATGCTGAATTATCTTTCAGATTAAGGGGAAAATTTTTGCCTTTACTAGTAGGTAGATACTGGTCTCTGCATGGTTGACTGCATCGGCCTCGATTACCCGAATTTCCTCCATTCACAGAACTCATGTAACAGATACCCGAAAAAGAGATGCAGTTGGAACCATGAACAAATACCTCAATTAAAATTTTATGGATATGTGCAACAGTAGTTAAGGCTTTTATCTCATGAATTGCTAACTCGCGCGAAAGATTAACACGCGTAGCATTTAATTTACTTAAAAATTGAATCTGACCTTCATTATGAGTTGTAAGTTGTGTTGATGCATGTATCTTAAAACCTTTAAAATATGTTGTTAACAGATAAAACAGGCCTAGATCCTGAACAATAAGCCCATCGATACGTGTATTTATTAATTTGTTCAGTAAGCCTATAAGTGCGGGGATTTCACTTTCAACGACAATGATATTAAGCGTTAGAAAGACTTCGCAACTGTTTTTATGTGCAAGTCTTATAATCCCATTTAAATCATTAAAGGTTATATTTGCTGCCCGATTTCTCGCATTAAATTTATCCAGACCACAGTATACCGCATTGGCCCCCGCAAGAATTGCAGCTTTTATAGATTTAATATCCCCACCCGGCGCCAGTAATTCAATATTTTTTTCCACAATAGTTCTACTAGCAACAAGGGTGAAATGTGATTTATAAATACTTTGCTATTTAATTGAATTCTCCGAAATGCCAAAGTATTCCGGATGGGTCATGCATGAAACATTCTTTTCCCCAATCATTTTCTTTGATGGGTGTTAATTTTACATTTTTATATTTTTCATGAAGTCCAAGATTTTGTAGTTCTTTAAAATATTCATTTACATTATTAACTTCAAGAAACATCATTGTATTGTCTACCCAATCTTTAACGTATGCGTTTTGTAAATAAAACCCTAATTCCGGCGAAATCCTGAAGTAGGACATATCCTTGAATATTATTGACTCTTCGAATCCTAAATCCTTATAAAAAAGCCTGGATTCCTCAAAATTTACAGCCCCAATAAAGGCTCTTACTGATTTCACATTTTGTTTCATGTCTTATGAAAATTTAGTAAAATTCAATAATTTATTTAGATCATAAATTTATGGATTTGATTTTGCAATTCAAATTATTTCATATCTCGATTTTTTATTTGTTCTGATTTCGTTCATGTTTCCATCTACGGTGCGACCAAAGCCAATATTCAGGCTCTTTTCTAATTCTGGCTTCCAGTAATTTGGCATATCTGGCCGTAATTTCACCTTCAGGAAGGTCATCCGGATGATCAATAATCGGAAATAGTTCCAGTTCATAAAAGCTTCGTTTAACCCGCTTGATATCTACAAAAAAAGCCGGGTAATTGAGCTTCCGGCAATATTGTTCCGGACCATGCAAAAATGCAGTGTTAATACCCAAAAAATCAATCCAGTAAGCTTTGTCTAACCTGGAGGGACACTGATCGGCAATGAGAAGAAAAAAACTGGGTGTGGCTACTTGGTTTTTAAAGGTCTGGTAGGTTCTGGCTATTGATGCCATAATAGTGCCGCAACGAGACCGCGATTTGATCATGTAATCATTTATATATTTGTTGGATAATGGTTTGTAAAAGATAACCAACGGACATTTTGATTGCAAGCCTCCGGCCATCGATCCCCATTCCCAGTTTCCATAATGGCCACCTATTAAAATTACAGGCTTTCCAGTTTTAACGTATTCGTCTAATAATTCAACGTTTACAATCTTATATCGTCGCACTATTTCTTCATGACTCATCGAAAACCCTTTTAAGCTTTCAATAAAAATATCAGCCAAATGTTTATAAAACTTTTTTGCAAGTGTCTTTATTTCCTTGTTCGATTTTTCAGGAAAAGCTTTGGATAAGTTTGAATAAACTACCTTTTTTCTATATCTAAAAACATAGTAGAGCAGTATATAAACTTTAAATGAAAAAAGATATAATACCGAAAAAGGTAAAACGCCAATCAAATAGACAAAAGATATGAAGAAATAATAGGTGAGCCGCTGCATGAGTGAAGGTATTAAATTAGCATCTTTATTGCTATGCTATAAAGTAAGTAAAAAAAAAAGCTTTGGCAAAATATGAGAAATAATACAAATATAAAATTCGCCAGGTAATTGCGATTTTAAAGTATTGATAAACTATTGCATAAAATGTTTTTAGTTTTTGTATTAATTAATTGTTAAGTTTTTGTTATTTTTATGTTTCCTATTTAAATTATTTTAAAAAAACTTAATCGATTGAATTATGAAGAGTTATAAAATTAACAAACAAAAAATAGAAAGTTGCCAATTGATATCCGATGTTCTTCAGGATTATCAGAAACAGGCGGAGAATATTTCGGCTTTTAACAAAGCAATTGAAGATTTAAACACCAAAACAAAGAAATTACTTAAGCTACAATCATTAGCTGAAAAGGATAATGAAATGGTCGAAGTTGAAAAAAACAAATGCCGAAATGAATTAATCGAGAAAACCCTGACTGTTCTCACTATTTTGAAAATTTACGTGTACGACCAGAAAAAACAAAAACCGGAACGACAGCTCGAAAAAATCACTCCGGATGTTATACAACAATGTACTGATATGGTATTAATTAATATCGTACAAAAAGTTTGGCGGATTGTAAATAAATATGGCGGTTTCTCCCTGGTATTTGTCGATAAGTTGAAAGTAAAGAAAATTGCTTCAAATGCGAAGGTTATATCAAAGCTCGAAAAACAATATGGGTTGGCGCCATCAATGATTAGAGATATGGAGGAAGCATATTTATTATTTATAAATGCGTTTTATATCTATGAAATTGAGCTTGCCGAAAAAAGGGATTTGATAAAAAAAATTAAAAAGACATCGTCACGTGCGGAAAAACTGATTGAAAATAAACTGGATCGGTTTGTTTCCCTCTTTGAAAAGAAATCACCCGAATTTTGTCAGGCATACAATAATGCCCGATTGCTTGAAATAAAAAATAAAAAAAGCTCGAAAAATTTAAGCAAGAATGATTCCGAAAAAACTGAAGGTGAAGAAAACCCAAATAAGATTGACGATCATCAATTAGAATCTAAAAAAGATAAAAAATCAAAAGTTCTTGTATAACTAATATTTTAAGTGATTCATCCGGGAAATTATATAGAATTGTTTCTATTTGATTTCCCTGTTTTATTTTTTGTTTTCCAGCAGGCAGTCAGCTTCAATCTTAACAACATCATTATAAACTTAGTTACACCGATGCTTAAGATTAAACAAAACTATTCATTAGTATTTCCCCCACAGTCTTACTCCAAAACGTATTACCGGCGAAATATCCGCATTTGGAATATGATAGATAATACCATTAAAATCTGAACTATTGCTTGCCCGCAAATAAAGATGCAATCCCGGTTGAATATAAACATATCGTCCAATAAAAAACTGATAGCTTAAACCGGCTCCAAAGTCTTTACTTTTAAGGTCATGCTTAATTCCTGTGCTTTTTTGCTCAATTGAAAAAGTGTGAGATTCAACATAGGTATAAAGCTCCAGATTTTTCCATAGATTATAGCCAAAAAAAACTCCGGGAGATGTTTGGTAATACCTCTTAAAGTTGTCTGAATTATTATTTACACCAGCTGTTTCTGCATTATAATTGCCACCATTTATAATACTTACCCTTAGCCTGAATTTTTTATACCGATAGCCAACTGCAAAATGATAACCACCGGTAAAAAACATGGGGAAGAGGCTTTCAACTTCGATGGCATGTTTTACCTCATAATTACGGGGCTTAGGACGCCAAAATGCTCCTTCTATTGTATCGGTTTGAGCTATAATATTTAAGCTTAAAAAAAATAATCCTGCTAACAAGATGAATTGTTTTTTCATGACACTGAATTTTTTAAATTATTGAAAGCCAAAAGTCAGGATAATGATTTAGGTTTTGCTCCACATTTGTTACCCTTTTATTATTTAACATATATTTCATTTCGAATCCGGCTTAACGATTTAGGAGCTACACCCAAATAATTGGCTATATGATGAAGAGGTATTTTTTGAAAAACTTCAGGATACTTCAGATTCAACTGAATATAATGTTCTTTTGCTGAAAGCACCTGTAAATTAATGCTATGTTGAGCAATTTTTATATAAGCCTGTTCCATTAGTATTCTGCCAAATTTTTCTAATTTAGGTATCCTGTTATATATCGAAGTCAGGTTTTCATTTTTGATAATCAATAATTCAGAGTCTTCGATTGTTTTTATATTTATAAAAGAGGGTGAATTGTTTAATCGACTCTGGTTATCAGTTACCCATTCTCCTTCAAAGGCAAAATCAGTAGTAATTTCTTTCCCGTTTTCCAATGTTTTGAAATAAATTAAAATACCTGAATTCACATAACCAATTGAATCACAAATGCAACCTTCCTCTAATAAAAAACTATTTTTTTTGAATGTTTTAATTTCAGTAAAATCAAAAAAATGCAGCCATTCCTCATTACTAAGAGAAACGATTGAATTGACATAATTTCTGAATTTATCTATGTTCATCTTATTTTTAACTTCATTTAGAAATCAACACTTCGTTAAATTTTATGCAATATTCTTAAAATGAAATACTTAGATATATTAGAATATTTCTTTATTTCTATGTATTTCAACGTATTACCTTTTATAAAAATGCATAAGTTGAAACTTTACCGAACTATTGAGAAATATTACGTTTCATTGGTCTAAAATTAATCTACGTCAGACTTTTTAATTCTTCGAGGTAATCGTATTGTAAATCTTCGTGCATTTTAGCCAAGGAAGTGTTCGCTTTTTGAATTTGCCGATCGTAAATGTTTGAAAGGGCAGTGCTTAAATTCATTTTAATACCCGAACCTTTCAGTTTTTTGCAGAAATAAATAAGCAATTCAACTTCCGTTTGCTTCGATCCGGAAAACTTGATGTATTTATTTGCTGTTCTAAGTATTTTCCGTATATTTTTTTTTGCGAAGTACAAATTTCTATGATTCACTTCGTTAAACATCTCGTCCATCGTTTCCTTTACGTTTCTAATGTATGAAGGTTCATCATCGGCTTCAAACAAAAGGTATGTAAGGAGTTCTTTGTTTTCCTTTTTGTATTTTGCCAGATGCATACAATAGTCTAACACCTGGGCTGGGGGAAGCCTGATTAACTCCTTTTTTAGTTCGCTAAGTGAGGCCGCTTTCATGATTAGTAGTCTAGGGTAGTCTGGTAACCGAACTATTAATGAAACACTAACGTTAAATTAAAAATATAAACCACATAGCCGCATAGGACATATATTTTCTATGTTTCTATCTGACTTTGTGGTAAAGGTGTTGCATATGAATTGTAAAAAGTAAACTTTAAAATTAATACTGGGATTTAAATACTTTTATATTAAAATTATTTTTTAGAACCCTTTTTCTTTTTTTTCTTTTGCTCAAAGGCCTCATTTTCATTTATCAGTGTTTGCCAGTCGTGAGTGCTTGCTTCCGACAAATCGATGGTTTCCTCGTATTCTGTTCGCTTAATCGTCATTACCGCAATATCCTGTTGCAAAAATCCCTCTATTTCATTAAGCACTTCTTTTTCCTCGGGACTGCAGAAAGAAACTGCCATGCCCTTTTTGGTGCCACGACCGGTTCGTCCGACACGGTGAACGTAATTTTCTGATTCTTCGGGCAAATCGTAGTTTATAACAAAATCAACATTGGGTATATCGATACCACGGGCACTTATATCAGTGGCAATTAATATCTTATTGGTACCTTCCCTGAAATTTTTCATCGCGATAGTGCGTTCATCCTGATCCTTGTTTCCATGGATAGTTTGACTTGAAATTGCTACACGTTCCAAGGCCAGGCAAACACGTTCAGCTCTGACTTTTGTACGTACAAATACCAGCATTTTACTTTCAGGATTCTCCTTTATCATCCGTTCCAGAAAGAAACGTTTATCATCCATTTCTATGTAAGCCACGGAATGGTTCACGTTTTTCGAAACCGGATCTTTTGGTGATATATGAATTCTCACGGCTTTTTGAACAAGCGAATAGGCAAGATCCTTGATATGTTCGTTGATGGTTGCTGAGAAAAACAAGGTTTGACGTGTACGCGGAATTTTTGTGATGAGTTGACGCATGTCGTGTATAAATCCTAATTCGAGCATGTGGTCGGCCTCATCAAGAACAAGGATTTCAATGGTGTTGAAGGAAATATGTCCCTGACTTTCAAGGTCGAACATTCTGCCTGGAGTAGCAATTAATACATCGACTCCTTTTTTTAGCTTTTCTATTTGAGGAGCCTGTTCAACCCCACCAAATAGACCGAGAATTTTAACATTAGTCCCTTGTGCCAGTTGCTCAAACACTTCGGCTACCTGAATGGCCAATTCGTGCGTAGGAACCATTACCACGCATTTAATTCCTTGCTGGCTACGGGGTCCTTTGCGGCTGTAAAGTAATTGAATCACAGGGATTGCATAAGCCGCCGTTTTACCGGTTCCTGTTTGTGCAATAGCCAACACATCCTCTCCTTTCAAAATAGGAGGAATTGATTTATATTGAATATCCGTTGGACGTTTATAGCCCAATTTTTCGAGATTACCCTTTATCTCAGGTGCAAAATTGTAATTGTCAAATCTCATAAAAACGATTTAACCGTTTTCACTCTGCCAACTTCACCTGTGGTAAGCCGCACTTTTATTCCATGCGGGTGAAACAAACTTTTCGTAAGTATGTCCTGCACAATTCCTTCGGTGATGATATTGGAAATTTGATTTTCTTTTGTAACGATGCCTACTTCTTTGCCTGGTTTAATATCGCTTCTGTTTTGACCTTTCATGATAATTACTCTCTTTTTTAATAATTTGGCAAAGAAACGGTTTTTTATTCATTTCCTGTTCTATTTTTCAATTCCTCCCGCTTCAAGGTAATCAGGTGGCCAATTGGTTTGCCATGGCGGAATGCAATTACCCTCAAAGTAAAAGAACCGTCAGGTAGTTCGGTAGGCTGACTATATTTGGTTGAAAAACTGTCTGGCATCGTATCATCGATGGTAAAATAAATGTCATTTCCTGAAATTTCCGATTCAAGTACAAGCCATAGTTTATCTTTTTTTACAATAGTTTTTACAATCACATCATACATAGCACGTGAATAATTAACATTTGCAAAATCAGAACGATCGAATTGGGATTCTACCCGACTTATAAAATTATCCCAGTTTTTTGTTTCCCTAGGTGACCAATACACCTCTGCTAGCGCCCAACCTCGGGGGTAAGTCATATATTCCGCCTTTCGAAGTGTTGGCACATGCTCAGTCCAGAGGTTTGCCTGACCTCCCAAAATATATTTAGCATTCACACCATCAGGAACAGGCTCAAAACTATAACACTTTTTTAACCGTAAATTTGCATAAACAGGAGGGTCAATGGTTGGGTCGCCCTGACAGTAATCAATATATGCAAAAGTAGTTGGTGTCATCACCACATTATATTCCATTTTTGCAGCTTCCACACCGTATTTAATACCTCTCCAGCTCATTAGCGTAGCTTCATGTGATATCCCTCCTTCGAGTATTTCATCCCAACCAAGAAGTTTTTTACCCTTTGATTTCAAAATCACTTCTACCCTATTCATAAAATATCCTTGTAAATCCTCAATATGCCTTATTTTCAACTTTTGCATCAGTGCCTGACACCCCTCATCCTGCGCCCAATATCCTTTATAACATTCATCTCCACCCACATGAATATAAGGGTTTGGAAATAATGCTGCAACTTCGGTAAATACTTTATCTAAAAACTCGTATACTTTTTCATCCGATGGATTTAACGTATTCTCGACAAACATTTTAAAAGTTCCGTTACCATACCAATCGGCAAAATTAGTACCGGGATTCACCTTCGTGTTTGGATCTTTTGTACAACTCAATTCAGGATAAGCAGCAATGGCAGCCATGCTATGACCCGGAATGTCAATTTCAGGAATTATGGTCACGTTTCTATCCTGAGCAAACTGGATAATTTCCCTGATGTCATCCTGTGTATAAAAACCACCATCTGTAGCTGCTTCACCAGGTTTAGGATTTGCACGATCACCAAAATGTCCCTGTCGTGGAACTCGCCATGCTCCCACTCCGGTAAGTTTAGGTAATGCTTTAATCTCTATACGCCAGCCATTATCGTCAGATAAATGCCAGTGGAAAGTATTGTATTTAAACTTTGCCATTTCGTCGATATATCGTTTCACATCTTCCTTCGAGAAAAAATTTCGACTAACGTCCAGCATAATTCCACGCCATGCAAAACGGGGAAAGTCCATAATTTTTACTGCCGGAATAGTCCAATCAGCTTTGGTTATAACCTTGCTTTCAATCTCTTTAGGCATAAGCTGATAAAGAGTTTGTATACCATAAAATAAACCCGCAGGTTGATTGGCTGTGATGACGACAGAAGCGGGCGTTGATTCAAATGTGTAACCTTCTTTTCCAATTTTAGGATCATTCACTTCATTCATTCGTAGTTGAATAGCTCCTGTTTTACCCAATTGTGCTTTTAATGAAAATCCCGTCGCAACATTTAGTTTTTGAGCCAGCATTTCAGCAATTTTACGACTTTCAGCTTTGTCGAAACTAATTGCAGATGATTTGGTCAATTGAAAAGATCCATTTAATTGAATTACTTCAACTGGCTGAGGAATCAAATGGATAGGATTTTTTTGTCCATTTACGTTGATAATGTTCAACATAAGTAGTAGAATTATTATTTTTTGCATATGCGGGGTAGATTATTTGTAAGAAATGT
>JANXXY010000384.1 GCA_025350365.1 Bacteroidales bacterium
GGGTGATTTCGAAGGGTGATTTCGAAGGGTGATTTCGAAGGGTGATTTCGACAGGCTCAATCACTCCTTAACTTTCCACTAATGCGTCAATCATGCCTTCGATTTGTGCATTTGTAAACCCGGCAAGGTCAATGGCATCGGTGGGGCAAACAGGAGTGCACATGACAAATCCCTTACAGTTCGACATGTTTATTTTTGCAACTTTATTATCATTGTAATCAGTTTGTTCGATGGCATCGAATTGACAAGCGTCAAAACATTTGTCGCATAAGATACAGGCCACAGGGTTTACCATTGCTAATGTAGGCTCAAGCGATATTTCGCCTTTAATAAGTATTGAATTGGCTTTGGCCGCTGCTGCCATAGAGGAATTTACCGTTTCCAGAATATTTTTGGGCGACTGGCAGGTTCCGGCGATGAATACACCATCGATAACGGTTTCAACCGGGCGCAGCTTCATATGAATTTCGTTAAAAAATTTATCTCTGCCAACCGGTATTTTTAACTGATGGACAAGACTTTCGTTTTTGCGAGGCACCATGCCAGTTACCAGAACGATTAAGTCGGCTTCAGTTTCCAGTTCTTTGCCAGCGGTAAGGATGTCTTTGACTTTTACAAAGGTTTTGTTTCCCCTTTGGTCTATTTTTGGAATGCTATCAAGCGTGAATTGCAAATAGATGTCCCCGTTTTTCGATGATTCCTCATAAAGCAATTCCTGTTTGCCGTAAGTTCTGATACCTCGGTTAAAATGCAGGTTGGTAATGTTTTTGAATTTACGTTTTACCTGAATGGAGGAATGAATAGCAGCAGTGCAGCAATAACGTGAACAATACTTGTTGTCGCCTTCCTCATCCTGACGGCTCCCTATGCAATAGATATATGCTATTTTCTTAATATTTTTTCCTTTGTAAACCAATTCGCTAGCTGATGAATCGATAAGTTTTTTGAATATAGGTAGTGTAATCACATTGTCGAGTTCGCCATAACGGTATTCTCCCAATTCCGGTTCGTAAGGTTCGAAGCCTGTGTTTACAATAAAAGCCCCAATATGTAGGGGAAGTATTTCGTTTCCTGTTTTGACTTTAATATCGAAGTTTCCGATACTACCTTTTTTCTCGGACAATTCAGCATTGTTGAAAAGCTTGATGTTAGAGCGCTTTTTGATTTCGGAATGGAGGTTTGCAACAAGATCGGTGCCTTTTATATTTGTTGTGAAAAGCTCTCCCCAATTTGCGGCATGTCCGCCAACCAATCCTTCTTTTTCAATTAAATATACCTCTGTTCCCATATCGGCCAAGGCAATAGCCGAACGCATACCACCAATACCTGCGCCAATTACCGCTACTGCGTTGATGGTAGGTATTTTCATCGAAGTTAAGGCGTGTGATTCGGAAGCCCTTGCAATGCCGGCTTTAACTAAAAGAATTGCTTTTTCAGTTGCGCCAATCGGTTGATCGGAGTGCGCCCATGAACTTTGTTCGCGGATATTCACCTGAACGTAGTTATAAGGATTCAAACCACCCCGTTGTGCAACAGCTCTAAATGTAGGTACGTGCAGTTTAGGCGAACAAGAAGCAACCACAATGGCATCGAGTTCACTGGTTTTAATGTCGTCGACCATTTCTTTTTGAGACGAGTCGGAACAAGCAAACAAGGTATTCTTTAGCAGGAAAACATTTGCCTCGTCTTTAACCGCCTCTTTAACCTTTTCGATATTAACGTAATCGGAAATGTTTCCACCACAGTGGCAAACATATACACCAATTTTTTTCTTCATACTTTTTAATGTGAAGTATTTTTTTCTAAACTATGGAATATGGTTTCGACATGCTCAACCACCGCACGAACCCTGAGCTTGTCGAAGGGATATCATTTTCAAATTTTCAAATCTGCTCATTTTCAAATTGACTTCAGGTAACCAGATGTTTCAGCAGCCGCAGCGCCGGCAGACATAATGGTATCAGGAATATCCATGGGTGCGGTGGCTGTACCTGCAACAAATACGCCTTTTATCGATGTAAGGGCTGGGCTTTGCAACAAATCGGCTTGTTTGATATAGTTTGAAGTATCAATTTCCAAGGTTTCGTTTTTAAAAATACCAGTGATGGCAGGGTTAGCTAATAAACCAACTGAAAGTACCACCAGGTCGTGTTCGCTTTCTGTAACCGTGCCTGTTATTATATCTTCGTACCGTAAAACAAGGTTGCCGTTTTCCATTTCTGAAACTGAAGCTACTTTGCCTTTTATATATTTGGCACCCATATCTTTGGCTTGCATATAAAACTCGTTAAACCCTTTCCCGAATGCCCTTATATTGATATAATATAGCGTAATGTCCGCCATTGGCAATGCCCCCATAAGCAACTGTGCTTGTTTAGTCGAATACATACAGCACACCTGCGAACAAATAGCATTACCGCAAGTATTATCGCGTGAGCCTGTGCAAAAGATATAAGCTATTTTATCGGGTGTTTTTCCGTCGGAAGGCCTGATGATATTATTGAAAGGGCGAGTTGGCGCAAGCTCCCGTTCCATTTGCATGGATGTAATTACGTTTTTATATTTTCCAAAACCATAACGCGGTATTATAGTTGGATCGAATAAATTGAAACCGGTTGCAACAATAACCGCTTTTACATTTACCTGAATAGTTTCTTCCTTCTGCGAAAAGTCAATGGCGTTGGATGGACATTTTTGTTCACATGAACCGCACAACATGCAGTTTTCAATATCTATCAGTGCAATACGCGGGTTGGCAATATTAAAAGGAATATACACAGCCTTACGAGCTACCAAATTGAATTGAAACTGGTCGTCGACCAAAACAGGGCAAACTGTTTCGCATTCCTGGCAGCCGGTACAGTCCTTTTC
>JANXXY010000424.1 GCA_025350365.1 Bacteroidales bacterium
TGAAGTCCAACACTTAATGAATTGTTATTGATGATCCGGTGATAAGCGCCCGATAAAAAAATACTATTGCCTTTTAACCGGATATCTCCCGACTCATCATTCACCAATAATAATCCGGCACTTATATGATGCTGCTTTAAATAAAACTGACGATCGTAGCTTACTGATGAAGTTCTGTAAGGAAGCGCTAAAGCTTTCCATTGATTTCTATAATTTCCAACAATTCTCCAATCACCTTCAAAATCGCCGGTAAGTGCAGGATTGAGATTTAAGGGACTGTTAAAATACTGACTGAAATGAATATCCTGCCCTTTTAAGGAATTAATACTGAAAAACAAAAGAAAAAACGTCAATATTTTTGCCAGCGTTCGCAAAATAAATTTATTTTTTTGGTGAAATTCTTTTCTTTTTTGTAGATTCAACCCGTAATTATTTGAATTATTGATCACTTGATAAAAATTAAAATCATATCAGATTGAATATAAACTCAAAAGAAAGATGGCCTAATATATATATTTTTTACAAATCTAGAAATCAATTTTGAACAACATTTTAAAAAAAAATTAAAACCGGGATCATGAAAATAAAAAGCATTCTTATAATCATTGGAATTGCTGTGTTTTTTGTAACTTCAGTGAATGGTCAGGTAATAGCTGATTTTTCTGCTGATAAAACATCATCATGTTCTTCTGATAAAGTTTCATTTACAAATACAAGCACCGGCGCCACTTCGTATTCCTGGGATTTAGGAAATGGCAATACTTCAGTTGAGAAGGATGCTCAGGCTATTTATTCAAGTCCGGGCAGTTATACCGTCAAGTTAACCATTAATGGTAATGCAGCATACACAAAATCAGTTGTAATAAAGGCATTTAAAAATCCATCGGCGGCATTTAGTGCAAATAATAAATTATGCACCGGGCAAACAGTAAAGTTTAACGACTTGTCCACACTTGGCGATGCCCCTCTGAAAACATGGTTTTGGGACTTTCGCAATGGAACAACCAAAACAGAACAAAATCCGACATTGCCTTATAATGTGGCTGGTAAATTCGACGTTTTTTTAACCGTTACAGATAATAATGGTTGTGCGGCGAGTTTGGAAAAGAAACAATATATTGATGTTGTTGATAAACCAGCCGTAAGATTTCAAGCTTCACCTTCAAATGCCTGCAAAACACCTACTACCGTTAAATTTACAAATACTTCCACCGGAGGAGGCATTTTGACTTATGAGTGGGACTTCCTTGGCGGGAATACTTCAACGTTGAAAGAGCCAAGTTTTACCTATACTAGTTTCGGATCCTACAATGTAAAACTAAAGGTAACTTCAGATTATGGTTGTTCTGATAACCTTTTGGTACAAGCTGTTACAATAGTGGCGGTAAAAGCTTCCGGCACCCTAAATCAAGGTGGAAAAACTATTCTGAATAACGGGATTGTCTGCGCCGGAGATATAAATTTTCAAAGCACTTCTACGGGAGGTTCACCTATTTACTGGGATTTTGGAGATGGTTCAACTCCTGATAATGCATATTTATCAAGTGGTGTTCATAACTATTCGACTGCCGGAACTTTTATTATTAAACTGATTGCTTCACCTGGAAATACATGCGCCGATACCGTAAAATGGACTGTTAAGGTTGAAAAGGCAACGGCCGGATTTACAATGAGCCCTGATAATTCCTGTCAATCACCTGCTACTGTTCAGTTTACTAACACCTCGGTAAATGCAACCTCCTATTTGTGGACGTTTCCTGATGGAACCACTTTTACAACGCTGAATACATCCCATATTTTTACTGTTCCCGCAGATAAGGATGCCTTTGTAATTCATGAGGCTCATTCCTTTGATATTACTCTTCAAGCTAAAACCACCAATGGTTGCACAAGCGAAAAAATCAATACATTTATAATTAGTCGCCCTACGGCAATGTTTTCAGCCGACACCATCATGGGTTGCCTTCCTTTAAAAGTAAATTTTATCGATAAAAGTAAAAGTGACGCCCCAATAGCCCTCTACCAATGGGAATTTGGCGACAATACATCGCAAACCACAGCTACCGGCTCAATCAATTATACCTATAAATCAACGGGTATTTTTAAATCGAGGTTAATTATTACCAACAACGATGTAAACAATTGTAAAGATACTTCTTACTATATAACTATTAAAGTTGGCAATGTGCCTATTCCAAAATTTAAAGCCGAAACAGCAACCTCCTGTTCTTCAAATCCAGTTAGATTGACAGATTTAACTTCGCCTGCCGACAAGGTTGATTTTTGGCAATATTCATCTATGGGAACCAGCATCAATACTTGTTCAAATGTGGCCAATCCCGATTGGAAATTCAGGAATGAAGTTGGTAATCTGTCAGTAAACCTTAAAGTCGGAAGTAATGGATGTTTTCATGATACTACCATTAATAATGTTATTAATAACCTTGGGCCTATCGGAAATTTTACATATGATCTGAATTGTTCCGATCCTCTTATTTATACCTTCACGGGAGTTGCTAAAGGAGCGACATCGTATGAGTGGGATTTTGGCGATTTACCAAAGGCAACTGTCTTGAGCCCAATACATACATTTACTGCCGGAGGCAACTATCTGGTAAAATTTATTACCCATAACGCCAGCTGCCACGATACTATTTCTCAAATGGTTTACGTGCGTCAGCCTAATCCTCAATTTACAATGGATGTTAAAGGTTGTGTTGGCGATGAAATTACATTAACCGGAAAACCATCACATAAAATTACACCGGTTTTATGCCGCGAAAGTTATTTGTGGAATTTCAGTGATCAAACGGCAGTTTTATATACTGACAAAGATGACATTAAGCATACCTTTAATAAGAGAGGAACATATAATGTTTCGTTAACAACTATTTATGATAACGGATGCACTCAAACCATATCCAAACCAATAAGAATTTATCAACCGTTTGCCGGTTTTAAAGCCGATAAAGTCTTTGGTTGTACACCACTACCTATCATTATTACAGATACCTCAAAATTAGATGGAAATGCATTTTCAAAATTGGAGTTTAATTACGGTGATGGCACTTTGCCGGTTACTATTACAAGCGGAGCTGCAATTAATCATGAGTATAAAAGCATTACCTCTGTAAGCTATATCGCGACTTTAACAGTTACCGATGTAGCGAATTGTATATCGATTGCCAGTCTTCCCATTGGTATTGGTGATCCTATAGCTAATTTTTCTGTGGATAATCTAAAGCCATGTGCCGGCTCGCCTGTGCAGTTTAATGCTTACGAGCCACAACCAGATAGTGTTATATGGGATTTTGGTGATGGTGAAAAGAGCAAACTACTTTCCGGTTCTCAGATTCACAAATATAATAAAGAGGGTAAGTTTAAATTGAATATGAAGGTTTACAAATACGGGTGTATGAAGGATTCAACTACAGTAGTTGATTATATTACTGTTCAGAAAGCCAGCGCACAGTTTACAGTTTCCGATTCAGTGTGGAATTGTTATCCTAAGCCCATACAGCTAATGCCAAAATTTGTTAGCAAGGAAACGGTTAGCGGAATTTGGGATTTCGGAAGCGGAAATAATGTGGGGGCTATTGATACTTCAAAGCATCCTCAGATATATACCTATACTTATTCCACGCCGGGAGTTTATAGGCCTAAACTATCCATTACAACAAGTTCTGGTTGTATCGACACATTTAGCCGGATTATAAAAATTACCGGCCCAACCGGAACATTTACAGCAATTCCGGAAAACGCATGTAAAGGCACCGAGATTACACTTGCTCTCAAGGATACTGCTAATCTGGTGAAATTTGAATGGGATCTTGGCGACGGACGAGTAGTAAATGGAAACCCTGTAACATTTAAATATACAACCAGCGGTGATAAGCTTATCGGGTTAATTCTTTATGGTAGAATGGAAAACTGTAAGCCAGTGGATACCGTTCGGTATCATATGGGTTTAAAGGCGCAGTTTTCTATTAACAATCCTGTTATTTGCGAAAAAAGTAATTTGGTGTTTGTAAATGAATCTATTGGACAAAATAACCAGATCTGGGATTTTGGTGATGGCACCCCGAATTCTGCTGAGACAAATCCTAAGCATATTTTTTCATCCGGACAGTTTACTATAAAGCTCATTGCTAATAGCGCCAGTTGTGTTGATACTTCTCAAAAAATTATTATTGTAAATCCCTTGCCTGTACTTAAAATTAGTAATGATACAATCATTTGCCTCGGGGCAACTGCTTCAATACACGCATATGGAGGAGATCAAATTGTTTGGCATCCCACGGTCGGCTTAACGGATTCAACTATTAATCATTTGGTTATTCTGCCAAAGGCCACCGAATATTATAAAGCTACGGTTAAAATTAATTCTACCCAATGCACAAACTCCGATTCTGTTTTAGTATTCGTTCAGCAACCACCTGTTATTACACTAAATTTTGCGAATGATACTACCATACATATAGGAGAACAAATTGCACTAAATATAACAACTCAAGTACCCGTTTCATATATCTGGTCGCCAAATTATAGTTTGTCATGTATCAATTGTCCCGATCCCATTGCTAAACCTTTATTAGAAACCATTTATAGAATTGATGTGAAGGATGTTAATGGTTGTTTTAAGGATAGTGCATCTATAAAAATAATGATCAACAACAATATTCCTCTTGAATTGCCCAGCGCCTTTACACCTTCCGGCGACGAGACAAATAGGATTCTTTCACCAAAAGGTTTTGGAATAGAGGAATTGCTCGAATTTAAGATTTATAACCGATGGGGAAATCTTGTATTTTCATCAAATGATATTTCCAAGGGATGGGATGGAAAATACCAGGGTAAGGATCAACCTATTGATACTTATATTTATGTAGTAACTGCCCGAATGGCAACCCCGGATGGTAATGGCATATTGAAAACAATTAAAGGAACGGTTTTATTGATGAGGTGATATTTAAAAGAGTATTTTGAAGATAACATGGCAGGCAACCATCACACCTTCTTATCTCTTGGTTATAATTCCTTTTTAGCCTGAAAAAATTTATCAACAACTGTTAATAACTTCATTTAGCAGTTTGTTTATAAAACTGCGCACTTTCGTTTCTGGTACCGGACTTTCTTTTTCTATCTTTGAATTCTGGAATTTATTAGGATATTAAACCCTGAAAATGCCATTAGTAAAATATAAAACTCTGAATATATTCAGTTTACATTCAACGATTATTATCGGATTACATGAATGATGTGAAAAATTTGCTTATCTATTTCTACTAATTATTTTGTCGTTCGACTTACTATTTGATACTCACTACTTTTAACATATGGCTAAGAAAGAATACCCCAGTAGAAATAATGTAATTCCCATTGACTTGGCAGGAAAGATTCCTCCACAGGCTATCGAATTGGAAGAAGCGGTTCTGGGAGCCTTGATGCTCGAAAAGGATTCGATTCTATTGGTAATTGATATTCTGAAACCCGAGAGTTTCTACAAAGACGTTCACCAAAAGATATTTAAGGCCATTCTGGATCTTGCTACCAGACAAGAACCCATTGACCTTCTTACGGTTACCGAATCGTTGCGGCGCAATAGTACACTCGAAGATATTGGTGGTCCATACTACATCACACAGCTTACATCAAAAGTGGCGTCGGCGGCGCATATCGAATTTCATGCCCGTATTATTGCACAAAAACACATTCAGAGGGAACTGATACGTGCATCCAGCGAAATTCAGAACATGGCTTTCGACGATAGCAAAGACATTGATGAGCTACTCGATTTTTCGGAAAGTTCCATATTTAAGATTGCCGAAGGAAGCATTAAAAAAGAAATTCAACCCGTCAATGTTCTTATTAAGGAAGCTATTCTCCAAATGCAGGAGGCCGCCAAACGCGACGATAATTTAAGTGGTATTCCGTCGGGCTTCACTAAGCTTGACAGGCTCACATCGGGCTGGCAACGATCCGACCTTATTATTATCGCAGGTCGTCCTTCGATGGGTAAAACGGCGTTTGTGCTGTCGATGGCCCGCAACATGGCGGCAGAGCATAAATGTGGTGTTGCCATTTTCTCACTCGAAATGTCGTCGATACAATTGGTGAACCGTTTAATTTGTGCCGAAACTGAATTATCGTCGGAACGCATTCGTAATGGACGGTTAGAGAATCATGAATGGGAACAGCTTGACCGTAAGATCAAAACCCTAGTAGATGCGCCCATATATATCGACGATACTCCCGCCATTTCAGTGTACGAACTTAGAGCTAAACTTCGCCGGTTAACCAGCAAATCAAAGATAGACATTGTTATTATCGATTACCTTCAGTTGATGACCTGTAATATCGATACCAGAGGAAGCCGTGAACAGGAAGTAGCACATATTTCGCGTAATTTAAAGGTAATAGCCAAGGAACTGAACGTTCCTATTCTGGCTCTTTCGCAGCTCAACCGTTCCGTGGAAGTACGTTCTGGAACAAAGCGTCCGCAATTATCTGACCTTCGGGAATCGGGCGCCATCGAGCAGGATGCCGACATCGTTGCTTTTATTCACCGTCCTGAAAAGTACGGTTTTCTCGAAGATGAAGACGGAAATTCGCTTCGCGGCGTAGCCGAAATCATCATTGCTAAACATCGTAATGGTGCTTTGGACGATGTACGATTGAGATTCCGTGATGAGTTTGCCAAGTTCGTTGATCTGGAAGATATTGATCCTTATATACCTGAAGCTGCTGAAGCGCCTAAAATATTTGGTTCAAAAATGAATCAGGATTATGGTAAGGTATCCACCACCGCGCCTTTTGAAATGGGCAGAAATACCGGATTTGACTCTGAAGCGCCTTTTTAGGTGGAAGCAATAAAGTCCGGCAGACCGGACTTTATTGCTCAAGCTTATCTCTTGCGACTCCTATTATATTTTACCTCTAATTTAGTATCTCCCGATATAATTTTATCTTTGTTGCTGCGTTTATAAATCATACCTTTTTTGACATGAAGGATCTTATTGCATTTTTTCAGAATCGTGACGTTCAAAAACAAATAATTTATTTTTTTGGTGGATTAGTTGCTTTTATTATTTTAATTTTCTTATCGTTACGTGTTTATACCCGTCATGGCCAGGCACTTTCGGTTCCCGATTTTAGCGGAAAAAAGATGGAGGAAGCTACCAGCATGGCCGACCAAAAGCGACTGCGTCTGGTAGTATCCGATTCGTCGTTTGTTCAAGGTCAGGCACCTGGCGTGGTGATTGGCCAAAATCCATCGTTCGATACCAAAGTAAAGGAAAACAGAACTATTTTTATTACCATCAACGCGATCAATCCCGAAAAAGTTGAGATGCCCGATGTGGTTGGCGTATCCCTGCGCGAAGCCGAAGCCAGACTTATGCGATATGGTTTGAGAATTGGTTCTAAACGATACGTTCCCGATCCTGGCAAAGACTATGTATTACGGCAGATATTCCGAAACAGAGATATAACCAAAGGCACCAAGGTGATTAAAGGCTCCTATATTGATTTAGTTGTAGGAGGTGGATATGGTAATGCCGAAGGCTCAGTACCAAACCTGAAAGGGCTGACCCTTGATGAAGCTAAAGAAGTGCTTTCACACAATTATCTCAATTTTGGAGCAACTATTTACGATAATTCCATAGAAACTTATCAGGACACTCTTAGTGCCATTATCTGGAAACAAAAGCCGGGATATGGAACCTCTTTAAGTATGGGATCTTCTATCGATGTTTGGTTTTCAGTAAACAAACCAAAAACAAATCCCGATTCAACTCAAAATTAATATGAACCAATTGCTGAGCAGTTCTATAAATTATAATGAACGATTTCCTGAAAATAAATCTGGCCGGAAGAGATTGTTTCAGCACACAGCAATTGTTTTATCTACAATTTTATTACTCTTTACTGGCGCTTTCATTTGTCATGCGCAGGAATCCATAAGGGGATTGTCAGATAATCCGGTATTGATCAAGCAGGGCAATAAAGTCTCAAAGCTTAAAGCCGGATCAGATACCATTATCTTAAAACTTCCTTTTAGTGATGATTTTTCATCTTCCAACGCGTATCCTGACCAAAGCAAATGGATTGATAAATATGTATTCATCAATTCAACTTTCCCTATTAACCCGCCTAGTATAGGTGTGGCCACTTTTGATGCCCTCGACGAGAACGGGCATTTATATACTTACGCCGATTCAATAACAAACTTTAATGCCGATCAGCTCACGTCAAGAATGATTGATTTGAATTTTCCAACCAGAAATGATATTTACTTGAGCTTCTTTTACGAACCAGGTGGGTTAGGCGGTTTGCCTGATGCCGGCGATTCATTGATGCTCGATTTTTGGTCGCCCTCCAACAACGAATGGAAAAAAATATGGGGAACATCCGGTGACACCATGGCTCATAAATTCCGGCAGACCCTTGTTCACATCAGTCAGCCGGAATATTTGCAAAAAGGCTTTCGCTTTCGGTTCCGCAACCTGGTATCACTCGGAAACTCATCCACAGTGCCCGATGGAAAGAACAACAGCAATACCGACTTTTGGCATCTGGACTATATACGTCTTGATACTGCAAGGAGTGAAAACGATACTACAATAAAAGATGTGGCTTTTGTTAAGCCCATGCATTCGCTTCTTAAAAACTATCAATCAATGCCTTGGGATCATTTTACAGCGGCTTTTGCGAAGGTAATTAAATCGAAAATAGAGGTTACCTATCGGAATAATGATAAAATACTTCATAATGTAATACGTAACTTCGAGGTGAGAGATTTGTATGAACCTTCAGAGAAGGTGGTTTTTTCGGCAGGAGCAGAGGATATCCTGCCAGGGAAAAACTTCTATCTGGAGACAGATCTCCCCAATCCCTTTATAACAACTTCCACCGATTCAGCGCTATTTGAAGCCAGAAGCTATTTGATTACCGATGCGAACGATAACAAACGCAATGATACTATTCGATTTCGTCAGGTATTCAGCAACTACTTTGCTTATGACGATGGCTCTCCGGAATATGGGTATGGCTTTGATAACACTGCGGGAGACCTCGGCAGACTGGCATATCAGTTTAATTCCTATGTAAGCGATACATTAGTAGCGGTTAGGTTCTTTTTTGCATCCTCCAAATGGGCCAAAAATGTAAATCACTTTTATAAGTTGGCGATATGGGACGATAAGAATGGCAAACCAGACAAATTACTATATTTGAAATCAAGCAGTAACTCATCTACCGATAGCATTAAAACAAATGAGTTTAATACATTCATACTGGACACTTCATTAATTGTTAAGGGAAAGTACTATGTTGGCTGGATTCAGTCCGATTATTTTTACATGAATGTTGGTTACGACCTAAATGATAATAGTGATGCCTTTACATTTTATTTATTTCAAGGAAAATGGATAAATTCGCAACTACATGGCTCATTGATGATCCGGCCTGTTTTTCGTCATTTAAAAAGCATCGTTACCAGAAGCAAAGAGCTTATCGTTAAAACATTAACAGTGTTTCCAAATCCGGCAAACGATTATATCACAATAAACTACGATGTACTTCAGGAATTAGGAAAGGTCTCCTATTCCATATACAATGCTAAGGGAATGAAGGTAATGCAATCGACCTTTTCGGGAAACAATACCATAGATGTAAACAACCTTACATCAGGCTTTTATATACTTATACTTGAGCAGGATAAAACAAATTTTGCGCCTGTTAAATTTTTGATACAACGCTAGAATGACAATTGAAAACACAGATATTACGGAAGAAGGGTTTACAGGAGAAGATATTCAGGAAGAACAAGCTGAACTTTTCGAACATTTTCGGTTCACAGCCGACAAAGGACAGGGATTGCTGCGCATCGACAAATTCCTTGCCAGCCGCATCGAAAATACGTCACGAACTAAAGTCCAATATGCAGCGGAGGCTGGAAATATCCTTGTAAACGGTAGTTCCGTAAAATCGAATTATAAGGTAAAACCTGGCGATGTGGTTACGGTAGTTTTACCACATCCTCCAAGGGAGATAGAACTTATACCGCAGGATATTCCTATTAACATTGTTTATGAAGATGAGCATGTTTTGCTTGTGAATAAGGAACCAGGCATGGTCGTTCATCCCGGCTTTGGAAACTACTCTGGCACTCTGGTAAATGCTGTGGCTTATCATTTAAAAGATAATCCCTTGTTTGCAACAGGCGAATTACGGCCTGGTTTAGTTCACAGGATTGATAAGGACACCTCGGGCATTTTAGTTCTTGCCAAGGACGAATTGTCATTAAACAAACTGGCAAGTCAGTTTTTTAATCGTACCACCGAGCGAAAATACATCGCGCTCGTTTGGGGCGATTTACCTGAAGATGAAGGAACAATAACTGGCAACATAGGTCGTAATCCTCGCGACCGCAAGCAGATGTTTGTGTTTGCTGATGGATCGGATGGAAAACATGCTGTTACCCATTACAAAGTGATTGAACGTTTTGGCTATGTAAATTTGGTAGAATGCAAACTCGAAACCGGTCGTACACACCAGATTCGTGTTCATTTCAAATTTATCGGACATCCAATCTTTAACGACGAACTTTATGGAGGTCACGAAATACTGAAAGGCACCACATTCAGCAAGTATAGGCAATTTGTACATAATTGTTTCAAGATATTGCCTCGCCAGGCGTTGCATGCTAAATCGCTGGCATTTACACATCCGGCAACCGGAAAATGGATGGCTTTCGAATCGGAGTTACCAGCCGACATGAGCCAAACGATTGATAAATGGAGAAATTATGTCTCTAACAGACAATTAGAAGAATAGAAGGTTGAATGAAAGAAGTTAAGAATGGAGGAATAAAGAATTGAAGAATTGGGAATTCACTTCCCCTAACTTCCTTAACTTCCCATAACTTCCATTAACTTCCTTTAATTTAATAACATATCCCAATGAAAAAGAACATTGCCATAGTTGCCGGTGGTGATTCCGGCGAGTACGAAGTTTCGATCAAAAGCGGACAACAACTTCTCGATCAAATTGACAAATCGGCCTATCACCCCATATTAATTCATATCAAAGGAACAGAATGGGCTGCTGAATTGAACGGAAGCACAATTGCGGTTGACAAAAACGATTTTTCTGTAACCATTAATGGTAAAAAAACAACCTTTGATTGCGTACTAATTGGGATACACGGCACACCAGGAGAAGATGGCCGTCTGCAATCGTATTTCGAGTTATTGAAGATACCATATACCACCTGCGGAGTTTTGTCATCATCGCTAACGTTTAATAAATATGCCTGTAAGCATTACCTACTTCCATATGGCATTCACATGGCAAAGGACTTGCTATTTCATAAAAACGATACGGTTGATGCTTTCTGTATTGTGAAAACTCTGGGGCTGCCTTGTTTTGTGAAGCCGAACAATGGTGGATCAAGCTGTGGCGTTTCAAAAATTTCTGCGGTAGAAGAGATTGTTCCGGCAATTAAAAAAGCCCTGGAACACGATAGCGAAATAATAGTTGAGGAATACGTTAAGGGAATCGAAATTACTTGTGGAGTGATGAAGACCAACAAAAAATCCATCGTTTTTCCGATTGCCGAAATTGTAAGTAAAAAAGAGTTTTTCGATTACGAAGCAAAATACACGTCCGGATTGGCCGACGAAATTGTGCCCGCCCGCATCCCTGATAAGATAAGGCTTGACTGTGAGAAAACATCTTCCTTAATTTATGATAAGATTTTCTGTCGCGGAGTTGTGCGTATCGATTACATCATTCGGGATGAAAAACTTTATTTTCTTGAAGTAAACACTGTTCCGGGAATGACAAAAGCGAGTATTATACCCCGGATGATTGTCGCTGCCGGACTAACCATGAAAGATGTTTTAACTGATTTGATCGAAGATTCGATATTAAATTCGTAAGTATTAAATCGTATGGCTAATAGTGAATCAAAAATCAGAAATAAACCTCCGCATGTAAATAATTGGATGGTATTCCCTGCTGCTCAAGTAAACTGTAAGCATCATCAATCATAGCACTGTTTCCACAAAGGTAGACCCAGGTATTGTCTGAAACAGGATTGTGAATAAGATAATCGGTTACCCTTCCGCAAAAATCACCAAAAGCATCTCGTGAAGTACATTGTATATAACTGCCTTTTGTATAAATCTCGCGGTCATACCCTTCATTTCCGGTTTTTACTCCGTGAAGAAGCATGTAATTTAAGTGAGGATTACTGAGCGCCATGCTATGAAACGGAGAAATACCTGTACCGCTGGCTATAAAAAGAAATTTCCTTTCCGGGATTTTCCTTTCGTCGAGAACAAAATATCCGAATGGCCCTTCTATTTGAACGAAATCTCCTGCCTTAAGATTTTGAAATTTTTTAGAAAGAAATCCTTTTTCAACTTCTTTGATAAGTACTTCGAGATAGGGAGCGGTAACAGAACTGTAAATGGAATATTCTCGTTTTTGTTTGGTATCCGGCATTCCGAGTACAAGGTATTGACCTGCCTGGAAGTTAAATTCGTTTCGGTAAAAGCGTAATACATAAGTGCTATTAGTTAAAAACCTTACACTTATTACTTCGCACAAGTGTTGGTTGATAGTTTTTTTCTCATCAATATTTTCCATTCATCGTATTTCCTAATTCATATCAATAACCACGAATGATGGTAATTGTTTATTCTAACCCCTAACTCCTACTTCTCTCTTCCCGGATAAACTTTAAGCGCTTCCGCCAGACATTTCATTGCATTTTTCAAATCGTCAATATTTAGTACGTAAGCGATACGAACTTCTTTTTTCCCAAGTCCCGGAGTTGAATAAAACCCTGATGCAGGGGCTAACATCACCGTTTGGCCCTCATAACTATAATCGCTTAAAAGCCATTGTGCAAATGTGTCGGCATCGTCAATAGGTAATTTGGCCATGGCATAGAAGGCGCCTCTTGGCATTGGGCACGTAACGCCCGGTATTTGGTTCATCGCTTCTACCAGATAATTGCGTCGTTTGATATATTCGTTGTAAGTCGATTCATAGTATTCCTTTGGTGCATCAAGAGCAGCCATTCCTGCCACCTGGCCTAATACAGGCGGACATAGTCGTTGCTGTCCGAATTTTAAAGCCGTTTTAATAACTTCTTTATTCTTTGAAATTAAAGCTCCGACACGTATTCCGCAAGCGCTGAACCGTTTTGAAAGTGAATCAATTAATACCACATTTTCATCAATATCTTCCAAATTCATTGCCGAAAAATGTTTAAGACCATCATAGCAGAATTCGCGATAAACTTCATCGGAAAATAAAAATAAATCATGCTTTTTAACCATGTCGCGTAATAGCTCCAATTCCTTTTTGGAATACAGATAACCGGTTGGGTTATTGGGATTACAAATAATTATTGCTTTGGTCTTCGGCGTAATCAATTTTTCAAATTCTTCGATTGGAGGAAGCGCAAAACCATTTTCAATCCCCGAAGTTACCGGAACAATTCGAATTCCCGCAGTCATGGAGAAACCATAATAGTTGGCGTAAAATGGCTCCGGAACAATCGCCTCTTCGTCATTGTTAAGGCAGGACATCATCCCAAAAAGTAATGCTTCCGATCCTCCCGATGTGACTAAAATCTGTTTCGGGTTAACTGTAATACCTACGCTTTTATAATATTCGGTAAGTTTAATTCGCAATGCTTCGTCGCCTGCCGAGTGGCCATAATCAATGGTTTTCATGCTAATATTCCGGATGGCCTCTATAGCAACAGGAGGTGTAGGAAGATCGGGATTTCCAATATTGAGATGGTATACTTTAATTCCCTTACTCTTTGCTTCTTCGGCGTAAGGTACCAGCTTACGAATTGGTGATGATGGCAGATTGCGTCCTTTTTCTGAAATTTGTGGCATAGGTTACTACAAAAAAAATTATCTCCATCCCATTACAAAATTTATAGCTTATTCGCGACTTCTTTACAGTTGATAATACCTGATTCTATTACGTTACGCTAAATACGCCACGATAATAGTCCGAATAGTTGCTAAATAGGCTACAAATTTCATATCAGGTAGATTTTTTAATAAACAGAATAAAAATGAATTCCTAAAATGAGGATATAATTATTAACAGCATTTCAATTATTTAGTGGGCTGAGCTGCTGCCTGCGGTGCAGGAGGCGCTGAAACAGTGCCCTTAAAAGTTAACACAACCATCGGCTTTTTGGCATTTGAGTAAACCGTAACATTCTTTGTGAAAGGCCCCGTAATTTTGGTGTTATAAGTTACTTTTATAACTCCTTTACTACCTTTTTTAACAGGTTCTTTGGTCCAGTCAACGGCAGTGCAGCCACACGATTTTTGAGCATTTGAAACAATCAACGGATCTTTGCCTTCATTCTTAAATGAAAACTCAAAAGTTCCATTACTGTCATATGCAATTGTCCCATAATCATACTCGGTTTTATCAAATACAATTTCGGGGGCGTTTTTGTTTTCAACTACCGGTGTTTGAGCCGGCTGTGTTTGAGCCGGCTGTGTTTGGCCAAACATGTTTGTGAGTGTCAACACTCCTAATCCAAAAAATAAAAAAAACTTTTTCATGACGTACGTAATTTAAAAGTGGTACAAAATTAATTTTTTATTGTTACAAATTTCCATTTAATGACAAAACTCATCATTAACTATACGTAAAGATTAATAGAAATGTTGAAGAAATTCTGTAGATAAAATTTGCATCGGAAATCTATTACCTTTTGGTTTGGGTACTTATTGCTATCATCATAACAAACATTGGACAGAAATTTATATTTTTACGGCTTTCAATGTTAAAAATTTAAATGATAATGATGGAAATTCCTTCCAAATACGATCCGAAACTTACCGAGGACAGATGGTATAAATACTGGCTTGACAACAATTT
>JANXXY010000465.1 GCA_025350365.1 Bacteroidales bacterium
AAGATCTTTACAATCCGAAGATCCACAGATTTTATATTGACCGATTCGAATGGAAAAATAAGTCCTTTAGAATTAGGCAGTATTACACCTTTTCCCAAAAGTCGAATGGCAGGTTTTATGCTTTCAAAAAGAACTTGAAATATTTGGCGTTCTTTTAGTTTAGTTCCGGCAACATTTTTTATACCTTGCTCAATATTGAGTGTTACAGTTCCAGTTTGACGAGCTGAGAGATAAACCTTTATGAACATTCGATCGACTTCAAAAGTCAGATTCGATGTATTATCAGAACGAATTAATCCGGTTAAATCCTGATTAGGATCCAAAGGGTCGGAAAAGCGAATGGAAACATATTGTTCCGGTTCTTGTTCAACCTTAGCTTCCAAAGCAGAAAAATCGTTTATAGAAGGTATTTTTACAATATTCTCTGCTGATTTGTCTGCCCCAATTACCGATCCATCCCAACTAACCTTAACTTCTCCCGCAGCTTCTGCCCGGTGAACACTATCAATTTTAAATTTATGTGTGTTTGTTTCTCCCGTATGAGTCCACGAAACAGGAAGCTTCATACTGTTTTGCTTTGCTACAACCATTTTCTCAACTGCTGCATCGTCAGCAAAGTCAGCAGTCATTACTGAACCTGTAACATTATTTAATTCGAGGCTGGTTAAAACATCAGGCTGATATCCTTCCAATTCAATAGCTACTGATTGCTTTATTGTTTGAAAATCAAAAACAAAGTCCTCAAATTTTCCAGGCACTTTCATCAATTTATGAAGATAAAAAGTTGCCTGATATTGAGTCCCTTGTTTTAATGCTTTTTCCGGACGAAACTCTATCGTACGGTTATCAATCCAATAAGCATGTCCGCTTACTGATGGCCTAAAACTAAATATTTTCTTATCAATTTCAGTATTAAGCGAAACCGATTCCACTCCTTTGACCAATTCAACACGAATGGCTGATTGAACCGAGAGCCTACCTGAAGTAAAAGCAGAGATATATTCGCTAAACCCCGGATCGATGTCAACTTTGTGGTGAGAACATGAACGAAAAACAAAAAAGGCCGCAATTACAAGTACTATAATAGCGGAACCAATGAATAAGGAAGTTCTTCTCATAAAGGCTGGATTTGATAGTTAGTATTTTAATAGTAAAATAAAAAGCTTAAAAAATATGATATTAACAGAGATTTTACAGTTATAAACACAAATAAACTAACTTAATCAAAATAACCCTTAAACACTTAAATTTTAGTATAAAATTTGTAAAAAAAATTTATTGCAAATTATTAAAAATTAATAAGAAAAATCAACACTTCAAAACAAAAGAAAATAGAAATTAATAATATTTTTTTTATTGTTTAATTATCTTTGTAAAAGCACACTTTTCCATTTTAAGGGATGAAGAACTATTTAAAATGTCTGGTAGGAACAAAGCTGCGATTGGGAGTAATCACATGCGTTTCCGTAATTTCATTTTTCTGTTTGTTTTCCTTTGTTGATAATGACTTTAAAATCACAAAGAATTTTGATATTTTTTTCACCCTTTTTCGTGAATTAAGCCTTTATTATGTAGATGATACCGATGCCGATAAACTAATAAAAGTTGGAATTGATGCTATGCTCGAATCGCTAGATCCCTATACGGTTTACATTCCAGAATCAGAAATTGACGATTACAAGTTTTTGACTACCGGGCAATATGGAGGAATTGGAGCTTTGCTACGAAAAAATGTGAACAACATCGTAATATCAGAACCTTATGAAAATTACCCGGCTCAAAAAGCGGGCATCAAAGCGGGAGATATTGTACACGAAATTAATGGAAAACCGATTTATCAGAAAAGCATAGCGGAAATAAGTGAGCTACTTAAAGGAAACCCAAAATCAGAAATAGAATTAACTCTCCAACGACCCGGAGAACATAAAACATTTAAAAAAATACTTTTACGTGAAAAAATTTCAGTGAACAATGTTCCATATTACGGAATGGTAACTCACAACATAGGATACATCAAACTCACCAATTTTACAAGTGATGCACACATTGAAGTTAAATCTGCCTTATTAAAATTGAAAGAAAAAGGTGCACAGGCTATCATACTGGATTTACGTGGAAACCCTGGCGGATTATTAATTGAAGCCGTAAATACTGCAAATTTATTCGTTGATAAAGGACAAGAAATTGTAAAAACAAAAGGGAAAGTTAAACAGTGGGATAATACATACAAAACAAAGAGTTTCTCTATTGATACTCAAATTCCACTAGCTGTTCTGGTTAACAAGGGTTCGGCTTCAGCTGCAGAAATTGTTGCGGGTGCCTTACAAGACATAGATCGTGCAGTGATTATAGGCCAGCGTACTTTTGGTAAAGGGTTAGTTCAAACAACCCGTGCATTAAGCTATAATACACAACTTAAAGTAACAACCGCAAAATATTACATACCAAGCGGAAGATGTATCCAAGCTCTGGATTATAGTCATCGTGATCCGGATGGTAGTGTTGGATTTATTCCAGATTCGTTAATTAGTGAATTTTCTACTAAGAATGGCAGAAAAGTGTATGATGGGGGCGGAATAGTACCTGACATATTTATAAAAAATGAATCGTTAAGCAGGCTTACTTTAAACTTATACTCAAGAAGTTATATCTTTAATTATGCCACTGAATTTGCTTCAAAACATGATTCGATTGCTCCTCCCTCCGTTTTCGAATTTACTGAAAAAGATTACGAAAATTTCATTAGTTATTTAAAGGAAAAAGATTTTGATTACCAAACTGAAAGCGAAGAAGCATTTATTAAACTCACCAATGTTGCGGCACAAGAGAAATACCTTGAGCAATCTAAAGATGAATTCAGGGCTCTTTCACATAAAATAATCCATGACAAAATAAAGGATCTTGAAACTTACAAAGAAGAAGTGAGCGAATTATTAAAAGAAGAAATTATTAGCAGGTATTATTATCAACATGGTAGAATAGAAATATCCTTATATACTGACAATCATGTAACTAAAGCTATAGAAGTATTGTACAGTAAAACTTTGTACACAGGAATTTTGAATGGCACTTATAAACCAATTGTTGCCGATACCCGCAAAGGAAAAAATCAAAGTAATTAAAAAACAGTCTGAAATTTAATGTGCTTCTAACCAGTTTTTTCCAACACCAAGTTCCACTGTTAATGGAACGTTTAATTTCACTGCATTTTCCATTTCAAACTTCACTATTTTCTTCAATTGATCCAGCTCAGGATTGTAAACATCAAATACTAATTCATCATGCACCTGAAGTATCATTTTTGAACGCAGGTTTTGATTTTTAAGATTCCTGTGAATATTTATCATAGCTATCTTAATAATATCGGCTGCAGACCCCTGAATAGGTGAATTTATAGCATTACGTTCTGCCATGCCTCTAACATGTCCATTGTTTGATTTTATATCGGGAAGAAAACGCCTTCGACCCATAATTGTTTCAACAAAACCATGTTCACGGCCCCGACGAATACTTTCGTCCATATACCGTTTTACTCCAGGAAATGTATTGAAATAACCATCAATCAATTCGGCAGCTTCCTTACGGGGAATATTAAGCCGTTGAGATAAACCGAAAGCAGATATACCATAAATAATTCCAAAATTAGCAGTTTTAGCTTTACTTCTCATTTCGCGGGAAACATCGTTTGGAATAACGTTATAAATCTTTGCAGCAGTGGCGGTATGAATATCGGAATCATGTAAAAATGCATCCACCATATTTATATCCTCGCTCAGATGAGCCATAATTCTCAGTTCAATCTGAGAATAATCGGCTGATAAGAGAGAGAAGTCGTCGGCTGAAGCGACAAAAGCTTTACGGATTTCTCGTCCCCGTTCTTCGCGGATGGGAATATTCTGCAAATTCGGATCAACTGAACTTAAGCGACCGGTTGCTGCAATAGCCTGATTAAACGAAGTATGTATTTTACCGGTTCTACTATTTATCATCTTAGGGAGGGCTTCAACATAAGTGCTCAGAAGTTTACGTAAGCCCCGGTATTCAAGAATTAATGGAATTATTTCATGCCGGTCGGCCAATTGTGCCAATACTTCCTCATTTGTAGAATACTGTTTGGTTTTAGTTTTTCGGGCATTTAAGTCAATCTTGAGACGTTCGAACAGAACTTCTCCCAGCTGTTTTGGCGAAGAAACATTAAATTTAATACCAGCAATTTCAATAATTTTCCTATCTAATTCAATAATGTCGGTACGTAATATCTCCGCCGATTCATTCAATGCCGCCGTATTCAGAGACACACCATAATACTCGACATCGGCCAAAACCTGTATCAAAGGCATTTCCAATTCATATGCTAGTTTAGCAAGGTTTTGATCCTTCAATTCAGTCTCAAGTTTTTCTTTTAATTGCCAGGTAATATCAGCATCTTCGGCAGCATATTCCTTAATTTTTTCAATAGGCACCGATCTCATAGTAATTTGATGGTTCGATTTTATACCAATCAGTTCCTCGATATGCACGGGGGAATAATGCAAATATTGTTCTGCTAACACATTCATATTGTGGCGCAATTCAGGTTGAAGCAGGTAATGAGCAATCATTGTATCGAATATCTTACCTTTTGTTTCAATCCCATAATTTTTAAGTATTAAAATATCAAACTTAATATTCTGACCAATCTTACCAATAACCTCACTTTCCAAAACAGTCTTAAATTCATCACAAATCTTATTGGCTTCAATTTGATCAGCAGGTATAGGAATATAGTAAGCCTCTCCTTTATTCCATGCAAATGAGAATCCTACCAATTGAGCTGTCATTACATCTAGTCCGGTTGTTTCGGTATCAAAACAAATTTCAGTGAGTAATAGCAACTGACGAATTAGCCCAGCTCTTTTTTCAAAAGTATCCGCCAAGTAATAAGTATGCCCGGTATTACCAATTGTGTTAAAAGTATTTTCATGTTTAGGTACTACAACTTCTGGTAAGTCGAATAAGGTATTTTGAACTGAGTCCGGTGTTGAATATCTTGATAAAACGCGTTTTTCAAGTGTTTTGAAATTTAGAAAAGTGAAAATTCGCTTAATCTCCTCTACATCAGGCTTAGTTAATACAAGATCATTTTCTGATACTCCGATAGGTACATTTCTGTCAATTTTGGCAAGCGCCCTGGATAAATCAATCTTTTCCTTATTGTTAATTATTATATCTTTAAGTTTTCCTTTAAGTGAATCAACATTAGCATAAATGTTTTCGATAGTTTGATATTCACTAATCAGTTTAATAGCTGTCTTCTCTCCCACTCCCGGTGCGCCTGGGATATTATCGGAGGCATCGCCCATTAAGGCTAAAATATCAATGAATTGTTGAGGATTTTGAAGCTGAAAATCCTTACAAGCCTTTTCACTATCAACAATTTCAATTCCATTTCCAAAGCGGCTTGGTTTATAAATAAATATATTATCAGAAAGTAATTGAATATAATCTTTATCAGGAGTCATCATAAATACCGTATATCCATCTTCATCAGCTTTTTTGGAGATAGTGCCAATAACATCGTCAGCCTCAAATCCGTCCATCTGAAGAATTGGAATGCCATAAGCTTTTAATATTTCTTTAATGATCGGTACCGATCTCTTGATATCTTCAGGTGTTTCATCTCTGTTTGCCTTATAATTCGGGTACATCACGTGTCTAAAATTTGGGCCTGCCGGATCGAATGCAACTGCAAGATGGGTAGGTTTTTCCTTAATAATTACTTCCTCAAGAGTATTAACAAAGCCAAAAATGCATGATGTATTAAGTCCTTCGGAATTAAACATGGGATTTTTAATAAAAGCATAGTAAGACCGAAAAATCAGGGCATACGCATCCAGAAGAAACAATTTTTTATCTTTAATCATAATTTGAATTTAAATATAATTTAATCCGTCATTCATTTAATACAAAATAGTCCTAACATTTTCGGGATATATTTTCAAAATAATGTTACTAATCTAAAAGTTCTGGCAACTACTCAGGCATTCCACAATACTCGATAAATTTACATTACGCAAACAATAATAGGTGTTTTTTCCCTCCCTTTTTGAAACCAATACGCCTTTATCTTTTAATATACCCAAATGGTGTGAAGTAGTTGATTGTTCAATATTTAATAATTCCCTAATTTCAGTAACAGTTAGTTTTTTTCCGTCTTCAAGATAGTTTATAATGGATATTCTAATTGGGTGAGCAATAGCCTTTAGCATATTTGCTGCTTGTTCTATTTGTTCAGGAGTTAACTCTTTAAAATGCATTTTATTAAAAGTATTTGTATCGTTATCAAATACAAATATATAAATATAATGCATGAGAATAGAATACAACCATTCCGATTGCTGAAAATTTGCCTATATTTGAATCATAAGCAAACTCATTTTTAATTTTAAAAAGTGATACAGGTTTGTCGGACAAAAAAAAAGTGAATGGCACTACTTGATACGATCAAAGCTCCCATAAAAGAAGAGATGGCAAAGTTTGAAACAATGTTCAAATCTTCAATGAAAAGTAAAGTAAAAATTCTTGATATAATTACTAGCTATATTATCAGGAAAAAAGGAAAACAAATGCGCCCGATGTTTGTCTTTCTATCTGCAAAATTAAATGGTACGCCGACAGATGCCACATACACAGCAGCTTCACTAATAGAACTTTTGCATACTGCGACGTTAATTCACGATGACGTTGTAGATGAAGCTTACGAAAGACGAGGTTTTTTTTCAATCAACGCAATCTGGAAATCGAAAATAGCCGTATTAATGGGTGATTATTTATTAGCTAAAGGACTATTACTTTCGGTAGATAATAAAGCATATGATCTGTTAGAAATTGTATCAGAAGCTGTTAGAGAAATGAGTGAAGGAGAATTACTTCAAATACAGCACTCCAGAACAATGAATATCAACAAAGAACAATATTTCGAAATAATTCGTAAAAAAACCGCGACGTTAATAGCCTCATGTACAGCAAGCGGGGCCAAATCAGTTGGTTGCAGCGACGAAGTTGTAAATAATATGAAACATTTTGGTGAAAATGTAGGGCTTGCATTTCAAATAAAAGATGATTTATTCGATTATCAACCGAAAGGTTTAATCGGTAAACCAACAGGAAACGATATTAAAGAAAAAAAATTAACTCTTCCTTTGATTTATGCTTTGGAGAATTCAAGTAAAAGTGAAAGAAAACATATACTACGCACAATATCTAAGAATAATACGAATGCGGATAAAGTAAAAACAGTAATAGAATTTGTGACTGCCAAAGGAGGTCTTGATTATGCTTCCTCTCAAATGCATGAATATAAAAATAGAGCCCTAAACATTTTAATATCCTACCCTGATTCAGCTGTAAAACAGTCTATGATCGATCTGGTTAATTACACTATCGAAAGAAATAAATAAATTCTACAATTTCAAATAACCCAGAAGGATTTCAGTTTTTTTCTTACCAATTGTTTCAATTAGTTCATCTTCAGGAATATTTACAATGTTTGATATTGAAGAATATTTCGTATATAATAATTCGATCGTTTTTTGGCCAATACCTGGAATCTTTTCCATTTTTGAACCAATCATTGAATCGGATCGCTTATCGCGATGGAATGTAATGCCAAATCGATGTGCTTCATCACGAATTTGCTGTATTAGTTTTAAAGTTTCGGATTTTTTATCCAAATAAATAGGAATTGAGTCATTTGGAAAATAGATTTCCTCAAGCCGTTTCGCAATTCCAATAATTGGAATTTTACCATACAAGCCAAGTTTATCGAGACTATTAACAGCCGAACTTAATTGTCCTTTTCCTCCATCAATAATTATTAGTTGTGGTAACGATTTTGCCTCTTCAATTAATCGCTTGTAGCGCCTTAAAACAACTTCTTCCATTGAAGCAAAGTCATTTGCACCTACAACTGTTTTAACATTAAAATGCCTGTATTCAGATTTTGCAGGTCTTCCCGATTTAAACACAACACAGGAAGACACGGGGTTAGAACCCTGAATATTTGAATTATCAAAACATTCGATATATATAGGTAGTACAGACAAATGAAGGTCATTTTGCATCTGCTTCAAGACTCTTTCATATTTCAATTCAGGATTTGCCTTTTCAGCATTTTTATTTCTTTCAATCAAATAATACCTGGCATTACGTTCCGATAGCTCAATCAGCTTTTTCTTATCGCCAATTCTTGGAATGGTAAATGTTACCCCGGCTAATTCAGTTTCAATAGTAAAAGGAATAATAATCTCCGATGAATTACTTTGGAACCGATCCCGAATCTCCACGATAGAAAATTCTAGCATCTCCTGCATCTCTTCATCAAGTTTCCGTTGTATTTCTGCCGTGTGCGATTGAATAATACAACCATTCATAACTTTGAGAAAATTAACTACGGAAATATTTTTCTCCGCAACTATTGAAAAAACATCTACATTATTGATATTAGGATTTACAATGGTAGATTTGCTCTGAAATTTTTCTAAGATCTCAATTTTTTGTTTTATGGATTCGGCATCTTCAAATTTATATTCGTCAGAAAAAAATCGCATTGTATCCCTCAAATAAACAATAACCTTAGAAAGATTCCCTTTTAAAATATCCTTAATTTGGTTTATATTTATATTGTAAACTTCCTCCGTTTGTTTGTTTACACATGGAGCCTTGCAATTTCCCATATGATATTCAAGGCAAACTTTAAATTTACCGGCTTTAATATTTGCAGGTGTTAAAGGCAACTGACAGGTACGCAACGAATATAAATGACGGATCATATCCAATAAGGTGCGTACCATAATTGCTGATGTGTAAGGTCCAAAATAAGATGAACCATCCTTAATTATAGTACGTGTCGAATAAACTTGAGGGAAAGTTTCATTACTAATACATATCCACGGAAAAGTTTTGTCATCTTTAAGCAAAATATTATACCGGGGCAGGTATTTCTTGATTAAGTTGTTTTCAAGCAATAAAGCATCGGATTCAGATTGAACCACAATAAACCGGATATCGCACACTTTAGAAACCATGAGGCGAACCTTTGCATTATCATGATGAGATTTTTGAAAATAAGAAGAGACTCTTCGTTTTAGATTTTTGGCTTTGCCAATATAGATAGCCTGTTCCTGATTGTTATAAAACATATAAACCCCTGGTGTATCGGTAAGGTTTTCCAGTATTGAGGCTATCTTGTTGTGTACATCGATAGGGTTCATATTTAACTTATTTCCAATTAAACTCGTTTTAAAATATACAACTACATAAATTGCACAAAACAGAACATCAATATGTTATTATGAATTATATAAATGATGTAAAAGTGTCCCACATGGAACTTTACAAGCTCAAACTATCTGAAATTACCTGCTCACAATTTACTTTGCATTCCACTTAAAATCCTTAAGCTGTAATTAAAAAATTTATATACCAAATTGTTCCACGTGGAACAATTTACAATTTTTTTTAAATCTGTCAAATTTTTAAAATGAGACTCTTTGTTTTTTGTATTTTTAGAATAAATATACAACAACAAATTGTTCCACGTGGAACAATTCATCAATTCAAGCATTCCCAAATAAATTTAAATTTTATATTCTCGCATTCCTACTCTAAACTATTATTTCAATTTAAGTTAAAATTAGCTTATAAATTGTTCCACGTGGAACAATTATCTCCCTAAATGCACTAAAAGAACATTAATATCAGAAGGAGAAATTCCACTAATACGTGAAGCTTGCCCAATAGTAAGCGGCTTTATCTTTTTCAACTTCTGCCGAGCTTCAGTAGAAAGAGAAACGAACTTTGAGTAATCAAATTCCTCCGAAATCTTTATTCCTTCAAGTCGCAATATTTTCTCAGCAATTTGCCTTTCCCGTTCTATATAACCCGCATATTTTATAGCTATTTCAGCAGATTCCAAAACATCTTTTGATGAAATTACATCATCACCAATGAAATTATCAAACTCATCGATACATTTCCTAATAGTAGAAATAGTGATTTCAGGACGTAACAGCAGATCATGAACCTTTACTGACTGTTTTATCTCAGACGAATTAAGCTGAATCAATTTTACATTGACGCATTCAGGTTTAACCGTTATCTTCTTTGATGCTTCAATAATCTCATTTCGCCTGTCAAGTTTATTAGTTACTATTCGATATCGCTTCTCGGAAGCCAAACCTATTTTATGCCCCAAAGGAGTAAGTCTAAAATCAGCATCATCCTGCCTCAGTAATATCCTGTATTCCGCTCTGGAAGTAAACATCCTATAAGGTTCATCAACACCTTTGTTAATTAAATCATCAATAAGAACTCCAATGTAAGCCTGATCTCTACCAAGTACAACCGAGCTCTTTCCAAAAGTCCTCATAGCTGCATTAATACCTGCCATCAACCCTTGCGCTGCGGCTTCTTCATATCCCGTAGTTCCATTAATTTGACCTGCAAAAAACAGACCTGAAATTTCCTTGGTTTCTAACGTGGCCTTTAATTGTGTTGGCTGAAAAAAATCATACTCAATAGCGTATCCAGGTCTAAATATTTTCACTTTTTCCAGACCAGGAATTTTACGTAACGCTTCATACTGAATCTCCCATGGTAAGGATGAAGAAAAGCCGTTTAAATAATATTCGACTGTATTAATTCCCTCAGGCTCTAAAAATAGCTGATGAGAATCCTTGCTTGCAAACCGAACAACTTTGTCCTCGATACTCGGGCAATAGCGTGGCCCAATACCTTTAATAGACCCATTATAAAGTGGAGAATCATCAAATCCTTTTTTTAAAATATTATGAACTTCAGTATTGGTATAGGTGATATAGCACGGTCTTAAATTTGGGGTGGTTTCAATATCCGGAAGGAAAGAAAATTTTCCACCTTCCTCCCCTTCTTGCATTTGCAAGTTTGAAAAATCTATTGACCTCCCATCTAATCTTGCCGGTGTTCCGGTTTTCATTCTACCTACTTCAAAGCCAAAATCAAAAAGTTGCTCGGAAATGCCTTTGGATGCAGGTTCTGAAACCCTTCCCCCAGTCATTTGGCTTTTTCCAATATGCATTAATCCGTTTAGAAATGTACCATTTGTAAGAATAACATTTTTAGAATAAAACGAAACTTTTGCAGTAGTAGTTACTCCTGCTATTGAAGAATTTTCTATTATGAGAGAATTAACAGAATCCTGCCAGAAATCAATATTGGGAGTATTTTCAAGCATATTTCGCCATTCCAAAGAAAAAAAAGCACGATCACATTGTGCACGGGGACTCCACATTGCAGGCCCTTTTGATCTATTCAACATGCGAAATTGAATAGTTGTACGATCTGTTACTACTCCTGAATATCCACCCAATGCATCAATTTCCCTTACAATTTGCCCTTTTGCTATTCCACCCATTGCAGGATTACATGACATTTGTGCAAACTTACTCATGTCCATTGTAATCAAAAGAACCTTGGCGCCAATATTAGCGCCAGCGGCAGCAGCTTCACATCCAGCATGCCCACCTCCAACCACAATGATATCATATTCCATTACCATCTTTAGTTTCCCTTTTAATAATAGTGAAACAACCGAAAACAAAAATCGTTTAGATTTTTAAGAATTCCTCTTTCAGAGTTTTTAGGGCTTCATTTTCCCTTTTTCTCATGATATGTTGCTTTTTGGAGGTTGTATCGTCATAACCCGTCAAATGGAGAACTCCATGAATAATTACACGGTTAAGTTCCTCAGAAAAGGTGGTATTATAACTTATAGAATTTTCTTTCACCATTTCAACACAAATATAAATATCCCCGCTAACGATATCTGTTGAATTAAAACTAAATGTTATAATATCAGTAAAATAATTATGATTTAAATATTGAACATTAATATCCAAGATTCTTTCTTTAGAAGTAAAAATAAAATTCAAATTTCCTATAACTCTATTCTCATCTAAACAAACGCCTCCTATCCAAGATTTTAATTTCCGCTTATCTTTAAGCTTAAAAGGGATATCATCAATAAAAAAATTAACACTCAAAATTAAAGATTAAAAATCAACTCCACTCTACTTCCATTTTCGAAGAAATTAATTTTATCAGATAGTTTTTCCATTAAAAAGACTCCTCTTCCATTAATTTTTTCTATATTTTCAGGTGACGTAGGATCCGGAATATGCAAATAATCAAACCCTTGACCCTGATCCTTTACGGTAATTACTAAATTTTCCTTAGATACTAAAAAAGTAACATTGATATTTTTAGTTTCATCCAGTTTATTTCCATGCAAAATACCATTATTGGCAGCTTCTATTGCAGCAATAAGTATATTTCCATACAATTCAGATTTAAGATTATATTCAGCAGAAAGTTCATCAATCGCCTTTTCTACAATCCTAAGATTTTCAATTTTAGACGGTATATTCAAGACTTTTTCCATTTAGTTTTTTTTCTTTATACTGAAAAACTTACTATTTGTTACCGAAAAGAAAATTAAAATGACCAAGTAACACAAATCAATTACAAAAATAAAAAATTAAATCCTTTTCAGCCACATTTCGGGATCTAAATTTTTTGATTCTTCCCAAATCTCAACGTGTAAAATAGTTGATTTAGAATCTTTATCTGTATAAACCTTTCCTATCTGTTGCTTTACCTTAACTTTATCGCCAATCTTAACATTTACATCAACGATGTTCAAATAAACGCTTATGAAATTTCCGTGTCTGATTAATACAAAATAATTTGCTCCTAAAATAAATTTAACCCTGGTAACTTCTCCATCAAAGATAGCTCTTACTTCCGAATTTGGTGCAGCAGAAATATCAATTCCATTATTTGTCATTTTAACTCCTTTGTATATTGTTGGATGTTCTCCAAAAGAATTTGAAATAACTCCATTATCAGTTGGCCATGGCAATTTCCCCTTATTCTCTCTAAAATTAGTAGACAAAGAAGCATCTGTATTATTCAACTTAATTGCTAATTCCTTTTTAGTATTAGCCCTTGCTTTAACTTCAGCATGGATAGCGCTTTCAATTTCAAGCTTTAACTTTTCGGCAATCCTGTTTTTTTCTTTAAGTCCTTTACTTAATATACTTTCCTGTTTCTTTAAATTGGCGACACTTTTACTTTTTTCCTCCAACTCATATTTTAAATTTTCATTCTCCCTTTCCTTTGATCCCAATAACTTCCCCTTTTCCTTTTTAGTGTTTTCTAAATCCGAAATCTGCGTAAATAATGTGTTTTGAACTCCTTTTATGATATTAATTTGTTTTTTTCTGTAATCAGAATACTGCTTTAGGTATACAAGCCTCTTATATGCCTGATTGAGATCCTTTGATGCTAAAATATAAATTAGACCATTAAGTTCACCTCTATTTAAATAGGATAAATAAATCATTTTGGCATATTCCTTTTTAATATTCGAAACATCTTTACCTAGTAAATTTGTTACCTTTTCCAGTTCAGTTACTTTACTGTCAACTTCGACAAGGTCAAAATTCAAATTTTCAATTAACTTATTACGTAAAACAATTTTTCGATCGATTAAATTATATTTCTCTAATGATTCTGTTTTACTTTGCTTTATCTTTTCAAGCAGATTCTCTGTTTCTGAAATTTCCTGTAAAGTAGCTTTTCTCTTCCTTTCAAGTTCAATTCTATTTTGAGAGAAACTTAAACAAGTAATACCCAAAAAGACGAATAAAAAAATAACCTTCATACTTTAACAACTAATTATGCAAAATTAATTATGTAAACTATAAACGCCAATATAAAATTTAAAGAATTTATCCGGGTCTTTATAATCTACCAATATCTGCAAAGGAAATTTATCCTTTTTTACAAAAGTAATCACATAGGATGAATTTTTATCATTTTCGATTAGTGAGATTATATGTCGGGAGTTATTTTGTGCCGACATGGTAACATCAAGGTTGGATTTAACATTGTTTTTTAATTCCTGAAAAAATCCGTTGTAATTAAATGACAACAAATATTCCATCATTTTTCTATTAATTCTAACTCCAAAATCCATTTGGAGCTTATCAATTAAATTAATCTGATAATTATCGACATACTTACTTTTAAAAACTAAAACGGAGTCAATTTTACCAGATAACACTTCAATCCCCATTGGACCGAAAAACTTAAACAAAACCACAGAATCCTTAAAAACACTTATCTTACCTTTAAGTGAAACAGAATTATTTTCATCTGTATAGGAAATTTTTACTCTATCAAAGGCAATAGTACTGCCTGAAAGAGCTTCTGAAACAGCAATTTTGCCAACCGAACAGCTAACTAAAAATATAAGTAAAAAAATAATTTTCAATCTAAAAATGGTTTAACAAGCTCATTAATATGTTCATTATCATTTTCCAAATCCAAAAATATTTTAAAATACTTTTTTATCAATTCTTTAAGCTCCAACTTGCAAAGAATTTCCAAATAATGTTCTATCGTATTTGAATTCTTAATTCCTCCTAATTCAATAGCTTTTTCGTAAACAGTTTTTGCTTCAATAAAATTTCCTTTTTTAAATAAAACATACCCAAATGTCTCAAGATAATTTAAATTGTTAGGTTCAATATCCCTACATTTTTGAATGTAGCTTAAAGCGGTATCCAATTTATCATTCCGAACAGCCAGATAATAACTATAATTATTTAATACATATAGATTTAATGTCTCAATAGCTAATGCTTTTTCAAAAAATAAATCAGAATTCGCATAATCATTTAGGCTATTATACGTTTCACCTAGAAAAGTAAAAAATTGAACTTCCAATTCGTTAGAATTCCTAATATACTTAATACCTGCCAACAAGACATTTATAGCTTCATTGTATTTTTTCAATTGATACGCTGATATCCCCCGAAATAAATATATAATAGGTTTATCATTAAATTTGGTAAGTACCTTATCAGATATGTTATAAATGTACTCATAATCTGAAAGAGAACTTAAAACATAAAAAAGCTGTTCCCATAAAACATAATTATTATCAAGCTTTTGAGTTACAAATAGAAGTTCCTCTTTTGCCCCTAGAAGATTATTTGTTTTAATATTAAAATCTGCGCTTAACGTATGAACTTTGGCATCCTCATTATAATTTTTTAAAAGGAAGTCAATAAATTCCTTTACTTGAGGTTTACTATTTTCAAATAATTTGGCATCATTGAGATAACCAACTACAATTTCAATTTTATCCTGTAATTTAAAATTATCATTCCTGATAAAACTACTTGAATAATTAAAAGATTCATCATATTTACCATTAACACGATAAAATTCAATAATGGATAATAACCCTTTTTCATTGTCAGGGTTCAGGTTAAGCAATTCCTGATAATATTTTAAAGCTGATTCATAGTCCGTATTTGACGCGTAATGCTCTGCCAATAAACCATAAAACTTTGTTTCTTCAGGGTACTTTCGAATAGCCTCTTTCAAAACTTTAACACAATTTCTATTCTCTTTTAGGTTAGAATAAATTTGGTACAAAGCCAAAGCAATTTCTTCGGTTAGCCCATTAGTATCTTCTAATTCCTTTAAAATACCAATGGCTTTTCGGTTTTCTCCTACTTCGACGTATAAAAGCGATAAATTAAACTGATATTCAAATTTTTTAGGATTAGATTTTACAATTTTTTTATATACTACAATCGTACTATCTTTCTTTCCTATCGATTGATATATCCTCGCTAACTGAAGTTTGTACCATATATTTTTATTATTTAACTTAGATGCAATCCGGGCAAAGTTTAACGCCCTCTCCTTATCTCCATTAGTTAAATAAATATCAGATAATTGGTAGTAAGCCGCAGCACTCTTTGGATTAATCTCAACACATTTAAAAAACAAATTAATAGCCTGATTATAATTAGCAAATATTTTCTGTTTAGTAGCTTCTGTAAAAGAATAATTATATGTTTCTAAATCAGCTGATGACATTGAACTTAAGTTATCTTCATCCTGATTTATTGCTCTCCTGATAATAGAACAATTAGAAAATAGAAATACAATTAAAATTAAAATATATTTAAATCTCATATATTTATCTGCCAGTATGACCAAAACCACCAACTCCTCTTTTCGTTTCAGATAAAACGGCTACGTCCTCCCATTCAACCGTTTCATATTTATTAATTACCATCTGACAAATTCGTTCCCCATCTGTTATTTCAAAAGGTACATCAGAAAAATTAATTATAATAACCCCTATCTCTCCCCTATAATCTGCATCGATTGTACCAGGTGTATTAACCAAGCTAATACCATGTTTAAGTGCCAAGCCACTCCGTGGTCTTATCTGAGCTTCATATCCTATTGGCAAGGCAATATAAAGTCCCGTAGGTATTAATTTACGTTGCCCCGGTTGCAAAACAATTGAGTCGGAAATATTAGCTCTGATATCCATTCCAGCAGAAAACGGAGTAGAATAACCAGGCAAGGAATGCTTTGATTTATTAACTATCTGTACTTTCATAGTATTAATTTTAAAAAGAAAATCTATTAATTTAGGCGCTTAAAGATATTTAATACTGAATAATTTTTTACATACTGGTAATAAAATTAAATTTGTATATTTAATTAAACGATAAATAACATTTGAATTTCAATCTTAAACCATGATTTCCAAAATAGATAAAATTAAGCAGGAATTAGCGTTAAAAATAATTACTAACTTAGAGGAACTTGAGAAATTCAGGCTCAGATATTTGAGTAAAAAAGGAGTTCTCAATCAACTATTTGAGGATTTTAAATTATTAAAATCCGACGATAAAAAGCAAGCGGGGCTTAAAATAAATGAGTTAAAAGAATTTATCTCAGAATTTTATACTACACACAAAAATAACTTATCACAGGAAGCAACCCATACAACGAATTATGATTTAAGTCTTCCGGGAGATTTTCAAAATATTGGATCCCGACACCCTATTTCGACCGTAAAAAATGAAATTAATGCGATATTTAACCGGTTAGGATTTACAATATCTGACGGGCCTGAAATAGAAGACGATTGGCATGTATTTTCCGCATTAAATTTTCCCCCTGACCACCCTGCCAGAGATATGCAGGATACCTTTTTTATCAATAAAACGCCCGAAATAGTTTTACGCACACATACATCGTCCGTTCAGGTAAGAGTTATGGAGACTACCGCACCCCCGATTAGAATGATTATGCCTGGGAGAGTTTACCGAAACGAAGCCATTTCTGCCAGATCACATTGTTTTTTCCATCAAATAGAAGGTTTATACATCAATAAAAATGTATCGTTTGCAGATTTAAAGCAAACGTTACTTTTTTTTGCTAAAGAATTTTTTGGCACGTCCACTAAAATACGGTTACGTCCCTCCTATTTTCCATTCACCGAACCATCAGCTGAAGTTGATATTTCATGCACTTGCAATGGCAAAGGATGCAATTTATGCAAATATACGGGTTGGTTAGAAATTCTTGGATGTGGAATGGTAGATCCTAACGTTCTGGATTATTGTAATTTAGATTCTAAAATCTACTCCGGATATGCTTTCGGAATGGGTATTGAGCGAATAGCTCTTGTAAAATACCAGGTAAAAGATATTCGCATATATTCTGAAAATGACGTTAGGTTTCTTTCGCAATTTTCGCCTGTTCTCTAATAAAAGTTAAACTTAAAAAGCCTAATTTTAAATAGATTAGGCCTTTTATCAGAATTATAAAATAACAATTTCATATTCCATTTCCATAGAATCACGGTAATTGGCATTTACACCACAATACTTTTCTACAGATAAATCGACTGCTTTTTTTACCTTTTCATATTCAATATCAGTACCTTTAACTTCATATATAATTTTCATTCTCTCAAACTTTTTAGGATGTTCCTCTTTCATTTCACCTTCAACTTTAACATTAAAAGAGGAAACGTCCACTTTCATTTTTTTTAAGATGGAAATAACATCCATGCCAGTACAACCAGCCAAAGCAACCATCATTAGCGATTTTGGACTTGGACCTTCATTATTACCACCAAAACTACTCCCGGCATCTAAAATAATATTATGCCCTCCAACCTCTGCAATAAATTTCATATTTTTGTCCCAGACAACATTTACTGAATTTCTCATACATGATAAATTTCATATTATTACAAATTAAACGACTACTATATCTTTTTCTTTACTAATTTTAACAACTTATTAAATAAAATAATAAATTACTATACATTATGAAACAACAGCATTTCAATCAACCAATTGAAGAATGCGACCTCTCTCTTAGTTCTTTATTTAAACACTTAACTCCAGAAGAAGTTGAAAAAATAATTTTAGAAAAAACACAAAGTTCATATAAAAAAGGTACTTACATTTACCACGAAGGTAATCGCATTACAGGCTGCTATTTAGTAATGAGTGGTATTTTAAAAATTTTCAAGACTGGCATTGATGGAAAAGAACAAATTATACGATTTGCTAAACCATTCGATATTATTGGGTTTCGGTCAGTTTTAAGTGGGGAGTTAGCCTGCACCACAGCTAAAACACTTGAAGATAGTACATTATGCTACATTCCACAGGAATCACTTTTTTACCTTGTTAAAAACAACGGAAACTTTTCATTAGAACTTCTTCAGCTTTCATGCCGCGAATTAGGTGAGGCTAATGAATACATTACCGACATCGCACAGAAAACTGTTAGAGAAAGGTTGGCTGAAATTCTAATTCATCTCAAAGAAAACTTCGGCTTAGACGGTGATAATGTACTGCAAATTTCCTTAACCCGCGAGGAATTGGCCAATATAGTTGGTACTGCTACCGAATCTGTTATCAGGCTTCTTTCTGAATTTAAATCGGATAATGTCATCGAAATTAATGGCAGAAAAATTAAACTACTTAATTATAAGGCTCTGGTTAAAATTGCAAATTTCAATTAAGTATTTAAAACAATTTACCCTGATCGGGATTCCTAATCAGGTTCAAACAATTATAAGCTAATTCCGTAACCTCGCGACCTCGTGGGGTACGTTTAATGTATCCTTCCTGAATCAAATAAGGCTCATATACCTCTTCAATTGTGCCGGAATCCTCTCCAATAGCCGTTGAAATGGTAGATAAACCCACAGGACCACCACTAAATTTCTCTATAATTACTCTCATAATTTTATGATCCATTTGATCAAGACCATTCTTGTCAATATTAAGTGCATTTAAAGCGTACCTGGCAATTTCTATATCGATATATCCTTTTCCTACCACCTGGGCAAAATCTCTAACTCTACGCAACAATGCATTGCAAATACGAGGAGTGCCACGGCTTCGAAAAGCTATTTCAGTTGCAGCATCATTCTCAATTTTAATATTCAAAATAGCGGCGGACCGAATAACAATCTTTTCTAAAACCGAAATTTCATAATACTCAAGGTGACTATTAATACCAAATCGCGCTCTTAATGGACTAGTTAACAAACCAGAACGGGTTGTAGCTCCAATTAACGTAAAAGGGTTTAGTTTTAATTGAATAGATCGTGCATTAGGACCCTTATCCAACACAATATCTATTACAAAATCTTCCATGGCCGAATACAAGTATTCCTCAACAACCGGGCTTAACCTGTGTATTTCGTCGATAAATAATACATCATTTACATTAAGGTTAGTAAGAATCCCAGCCAAATCTCCCGGTTTATCCAGAACAGGACCTGAAGTAACTTTCAAGTTCACTCCTAATTCGTTCGCAATAATATTTGACAATGTAGTTTTCCCTAAACCTGGTGGTCCATGAAGAAGCACATGATCCAAGGATTCTTTCCTCATTTTAGCAGCCTGAACAAATATTTTTAAATTTTCAACAACCTTATTCTGTCCGGAAAAATCAATAAATTCAGAAGGTCTAACATTTTTTTCAAACTCTTTATCTTTATCATCAGAGGTATTATCCCTGATTTTATAATCATCCATTAGCTAATTTTTCTTAATTCCTTCGAGCTTAATTCCGTTCACTCTTGTTTCCGTATCGTTTTCATAGGTAACCGCTAATAAAAGGGCACCTTCAATTGTATATTTTTTCCATACTTTTTCCTTTATTCCACTAACATAATATTGTTCTTCACGAACTCTACCATCAGCAAAATAATAGATATGTTTACCATCAGCATTGCCTTGAATAAAGTTACCTTCGTAACCCAGCACTCCATTTTTGAAATATTCCTTCCAAATTCCGTCTTTAAATCCATTAGTATAATTTCCCTGCTCAATAATATCACCCGCAATAACCTTCCATAATCCTTCCTTTTCGCCGTCTAAATAACTCCCTTTTTCGATTGTATCTCCCGTAATTGAAAATTCCAAATATTTGCCTTCTCTTTTACCGTTAGTGAAGGTCTCGAGCCGCAAAGGCTTACCATTGTTATAAAACCATTTCCATTCGCCGTTTAGGACACCGTTTTTGAAATTTCCAATTTGCTCATTCGCACCTTCTTTGAAAAAAAAATTCCACTCCCCATTCTGTCTATTATTTGAATATAAACCTTGCGACTTTTTAAACCCGTCATCGAAAAAATAAGTCCAATTACCTTCCCTTGAGCCATCTTCATTTATAATACCCTGACTAACAATTTTTCCCAACTCATTATAAATAAAAGCATTTATAACCTTTCCATTACCATCATATTGCCGATGAATCCCAACAGGTACACCTTTCCTAAAATATCCTTTTTTTAATATTTTACCAGATGAATCATAATCTATTTTTTCATCAATATCCAAACTATCCTGTTTGGGTCTATCAACTAATTTTCCATCCCTGTATAATAAATTCAATGTTAGTTTTCCAACCTTATCATAATCTTTAGCATAACCCGATAATTGATCACTTTTATATTCTTTTTCATTTTTTAATTTTCCATCATCATAAAAGTCTTTCCAAATACCCACTTTTGATCCATTCACGATCCTATTAATATTTTGTTTATCGGTAATATAATCATTATAAAAAACATATAAAGTAATAGGCATACCTTGTTTATCGTATTCTTTTCCATTACCATTTCTCTTATTATTTTTAAAATTAATTATTTCGTGTATCGATCCTTCGGGATAATAGTAGAATGATAAACCCTCTTTGCTATCGTTTACGTATAATTCTTTAGATTTAATAACATTCTTTTTGCCGGTATTTTTTTTTTCTAATGAAGAATACTTATAAGAATAACCATTCTTTTTACCCATCACATAATTTATCTTTTCCAATGTATCTCCAACTTCACTATAAAATACCCACACACTATCCAATAAATGATTTTTACGATTGCCTTCCGATTTTATAACACTATTCACATAATAAGTTTTCCAATAACCGTCCGGTTTACTGTTAATCATTAAGCCTTCACTGGATAATTTTCCATTTGGAAAGTAAATTTTTACATAGCCATTTTCCTGCTTAGCAACTTGTCCCAAACATACATTACAATAGACACATATAAAAATGAATACTAATTTCTTCATATTAATCTATTTAAAACCCAAATTTTCAGAAATAGAAAGCATCCTTCGAATAGGAAGTTCAGCCTTAGCACGAATATTTTCGTCTAAATTAATCTCAAATCTATTATATTTTAAACTTATATAAATTTTTTTCAAACTAATTAATTTCATATACTGACAATCATTGCAAGCACAAGTAGAGTCATTGGGAGGAGCAGGTATAAAAACTTTTTGAGGCATGGTTAATTTCATTTGATGTAATATTCCCGACTCAGTACAAACTATGTATGATTTAGCATCGTCCTTCTGCACAAAATTTAACAAGCCAGAAGTAGAACCTATGTAATCTGCCAATATTAATATTTTCTTATCACATTCAGGATGAGCAATTATTTTAGCGCCTATATTTTCATTCTTTATTTTAATAATCTTTTCGAGTGAAAACCTATCATGCACATGGCAGGCACCATCCCATATCACCATATCCCTACCGGTAATACTTTTTATATAATTACCCAAATTTCTATCAGGAGCAAATATAATTTTTTCATTTTTATCCAATGAATTAACGATACCTAAAGCATTGGATGACGTACATACTATATCAGTCAAAGCCTTTATTTTTGCACTCGTGTTTACATAAGATATAACAGTGTGATTTGGGTATTTATTTAAAAATTCTTTAAAATCAGTTTCATTACATGAATCGGCCAATGAACACCCTGCATCCAAATCGGGTATTAAAACAGTTTTTTCCGGACACAAAATTTTTGCTGTTTCTGCCATAAAAACTACACCGGCAAATACAATCACATCCGCTTGTGTTTTAGCTGCCTGTTGCGACAATTGCAAACTGTCTCCTACAAAATCAGCAATATCTTGAATTTCCGCTTCCTGATAGTAATGAGCTAATATAATTGCATTCCTTTTCTTTTTTATTTTTCCAATTTCAACAATTAATTCTTCATTACTAAGATTCAAATTTAGGTGATTTCTTTCATTTAATATATTAATCATATAAACACTATATTAATATTATTTCTTTTAATTAAAATTATATATAGTAATGATAATAGGCTGTTAATAATGTTTACAAAAAAAGGCACTAATCCTTGTTTTCTTCGTTATTAAGAAAACCCCCGGTTTAGTTAACAACCTTATTTTATTTAGTTATTCTCATTATCAAATACTTTTATAAGTTATTAACAGCTGTTAATATCTACAAAGTTTGATAATTTTTAACTGATTCACTACATAAAAGTGTTTAAATTCGGTTGAATACTTTACCTAAAATAACAGGTATAAATTTTGGATGTTCAGTAAAAAGGATTATATAAATGGGATATTTTCAATTCAAATTTATTTTATAAGTATTTTTAACGAAGAACTAACGTTTTATTAACAAATTACGAAAGGAGATGAAAATTGTTAATAAGCTGATTTTATGAATAAGCTGCCGAAATAATTAAAAAATAAATTTTTCACTTCAAAAAGAAAAACCGCCTGATTTAATTTTCAAGCAATAAAAGAGACTTGAAATTAAACCACGCGGTAAAGCCTTATCAATAAGAAAATTACTTTCCTAATTCCTTCCAAATTAGGGCACTTGCACCCATTACAGCAATATTTTTGTCCTGCAATCCGGAAGGTAAAATTTTTATTTTATTTCTATAAATTGGCAATAGATGTTCTTCAAAGCTTTTTATGGTTGGTTTGAATAAAATTTCGCCAGCTTTTGCCAGACCTCCAAACAGGAAAATAGCTTCGGGAGAGGTATGAGCTACAGCATCGGCTAATTTTGCTCCCAGAATAAAACCGGTATATTCAAAGGCCTCAATGGCAATAGGGTCTTTTCTTTTTGCAGCGTCGAAAATTTTTTCTGAAGTAAGTTCATAGAAATTGTACTGGCGAAGTTCACTATCCTCCGACATATCGCACATAAGTTTGAAAGCTGTGCGTTTAATACCTGTAGCGCTACAATATGTTTCTAAACAGCCGAGTTTACCACAGCCACAGCGTCGCCCATTGGGTTCAACCATAACGTGACCAAGTTCGCCAGCAAAACCATCGAAACCATAAATCATCTCACCGTTGGCCACAAGACCGCTGCCTAAACCAGTACCCAGTGTTATAACAATATAATCGCGAAGGCCTTTAGCCCCGCCATATAATCCCTCACCAATGGCTGCGGCGTTTGCATCATTGGAAAGAACAATAGGGACATTGATGTATTTTTTGAATAATTCGGCAAAATGGATTACACCCTTCCATTTTAAGTTTGGAGCAAATTCGATGGTACCTTTATAGTAATTACCATTTGGCGCTCCAAATCCGGCTCCTTTTATTTCAATTTCATTTTTAATAGGCAAAATAGCCTTTTCAATTTCATCAAATAAATTTTTCTGATAATCAGTTACGTTATCAAAAGTATCGGTAGGGATTGATCCTTCGATAAGTACATTCCCATCACGATCAACGATTCCAAACTTTGTAAAAGTTCCGCCAATATCAACGCCAATTACTACTTGTTTCATGATAAAAAAATTAAAGTCAGTTAGTATTAAAAGATAAATTAAATGTGTTTCGAAGATTAAAAAAATCCGAAAAATTAAAAGAAGAGCAAAGATAGAAATTTGAAGGATAAATAATAATTGTTCTTCTGCTTAGATAAATTAATGTTTTTTAAAATAATTATCTATCGAGTTCGTTAAGGGCAAATGCATAAGCACCAATAGAAACAGCATGGTTAGTACCCAGTTTTGAAAGGCCAATACCAATTCGTTTCATTGGGTCATAGGTCAATATTTTAGTGGTTCCCGGCACAGTTATTTTTTTAGCTTCACCTTTAAGGAATGATTTTAATTCGCTGTCATCGTCAAGGTTGAATGCTTTGGAATCAAGTCGGGAAAGTTTATTCCCATCAATTGATTCGATAGTACTATTTAATTCCTTTACTATGCGTGGCATAAATAAAGTTGCTGCCCCGGAGAGACCTCCTCCAATAACTATTAATCCATCAATAAGGGTAATGGCATTCGCCAGAGCATCGCCGATTATTTCAGCCATTTGATCAAATGATTTCAAGGCCGCAACTTTGTCACCATCTGCACTACCAGTTGCAATATCGTAAATTTCTTTGGGAGAAAGAGAGTTCCCTGATTTTACTTTAGCGTTTTCATTATAAACGCGTTGTATCGCGCGAATGCTTACGCCTTCCTCGGCATAACATCTGGGGGTTACTTTATTTCTTGTGATCCAAATTTCACCTGCAGAGGAATTGTCTCCGATAAATAATTCTCCATTTCGTACAATACCACCACCAAAACCAGTACCGAGAGTTATTCCAAAAAGATTTTTGTATCGTTTAGGACTGCCGGCTTGCCTTAATTTTTCGTTAATTTCAGGAAGTAGGCCACCAAGGGCTTCACCATATGCAAACAAATCACCATCGTTATTTATATATACAGGTATACCAAAAATTTCCTGAAGCATTGGACCTAGGGCGATACCACCACGGAACCCTGGTAAATTTTCAAGATCTCCAATAATTCCATTTGGATAGTCACTTGGTCCCGGAAAAGAAAAACTTATAGCATTTGGCCTTGCAGGGAGTTTCTCTTTAATTTTTGAAAAACCGTCAACAATTGTATTGAGGCATAATTTTAAATTGGCGCCATTTGAAGGAAGAATTATTGTTTCAACAATTTCCTGGTTTGATTGGATTGCTGAAAATACAAAATTTGTACCTCCTGCATCAAGCGTCATTACTATTCTTTTATCATTACTATACTTCATGCAGATTTTTTTAAAATTATTATTTTTAATACTTTATTGGACTTATAAGACGGCTTATCCTTATCGGGATAAGCATACAACAGTGAAAAAGTTTGTCATTAATTATCAATGCAAGATACATACTTATGAAATTTTATTATCAGGGTTTTTCAACAGATTTATTAACATTTTTAAAAATATATGTAACTTAGCTAATTGAAACCAAACTACGACAAGCAATGATTAAAAATTTTATTGTACCTATTGATTTTTCCGAGGATTCTCTAAAAGGTTTGGAATTAGCTATTCTATTTTCTACAAAGTTATATCTGAATGTGCAAATGGTTTATGTGCAAAAGAGAACGGCAGAACACTTTCCAAGTGCTGTTCGTGAGGAATATAATAAGGCTAAGGAAAAGTTTGAAATAATAGTTCAGGATTATTCTAATCGATTTGGAAATAATTCAAAACTGAGATATATTATTAAAAAGGGGCCAAAAGTTTACGAAGAAGTTGTGAATCAGGCTGAATCATACAAAGAAAGTATTATTGCAGCGTCAACTCACGGAACCTCAGGATTTGAGGAGTTTTTCATAGGCAGTAATGCTTTTAAAATAATTTCTGCGACAACACGACCTGTGATTGCCATTCGGAAAGGACCAATTCCAAAAGATATTAAAAGAATTATTCTTCCAATCGATGTTATGCCGGAAACGCGTCAGAAAGTACCGTTGACAGCTGAAATAGCCGAAATTTTTGGTGCAGAAGTGCATGTTATTGAAGTAAGCACTTCGCGAAGTATTAAAGTTCATAAGCGATTAGCTGCATATTCGAAGCAAGTTAACAACTACTTGAAAAGTAAAAACATAGTTGTAGTAAACCGAACCCTTGTTGGAGATAATGTTGCCGATATTACCGTTGAATATGCAAATAGTGTTCAGGCAGATATGATATCAATTATCACCGAACAACAAAGTAGCATTACAAATTTAATTTTAGGTAATTATGCGCAACAAGTTCTGAATAAGGCTAATATTCCCGTGCTAAATATTACACCCCGCGAAATTCAGATAAAAGGAACGTTCAGTACGTTTGGTGGATAATTTTTAGTTTTTATTGTATAGCCTATTATTCAGTACTCTGGATGTAAATTGCTGGATTATAGCTTTCGTTTTTAATTCCATCGCGGAAGCAAGCGTTAATGAATCATTTAATATATTTATTTTCAGATATTTATCTATTGAAATATTATTAAGGGCGATGCTTCTTTCTCCATCAAAAGTAAGCATATAATCCCCTTCAAAATATTGATAAATTCCTCCTGCAAAATTGATTGAAAAACCTGTTTCTTTCGAAAAAACACTTCTTCCAAAAGCAAAATAACGCTTGGTGATGCCCAGATAATCTAAAATGGAAGGCATTATATCGGCTTGTTGGGCAACACTTGGGTTAATTCCTTTTAGCAAACTGTCACCGGGATGATAGAAGATTATCGGAATACGGTAAATACCAGCACGAGTGCCATATATAGCCGTTTGCTCTTTGGCAGTATGGTCGGCTACGAAAACAAATAAGGTATTTTTGAACCATGGCATTTTTGAAATTGCATTAAAAAATTTACTCAAAGCATAATCAGCATATCGAATTGATGTAAGTTGTTGATTTGAAGCATGTAAAATTTTTATATATTTCTCAGGGATATTATACGGATGATGCGACGACAAGGTAAACACTGAACTGAAGAATGGCTGTGGAAAAGAATTAAGTTTTTTAGCATAAAACTGCAAAAATGGCTCATCATAGATACCCCAATTGCCATCAAAGGCGGTAGGCCCGTCATATTCATTTAATCCATAGTAGTGTTTTATTCCTGCAATATTGCAAAACTCATCGAATCCCATAGTACCATTTCTTCCACCATGAAAAAAAGACGTGTGATAGCCGTTTGCTCCTAAAATTAAAGGCAATGCTTCCAGTTGATTACTAGAAAAACGGGATGAAATATAAGGATTATCCATTAATCCAGGCAACGAAGCAAAAATAGCCGGTAAAGCCTGAATTGATTGTTTTCCGTTAGCAAATGCGTTTTCAAAAGTCAAACTTTGATGAATAATACTATCCAAAAAGGGAGTATAACCACTTTTTCCATTAAGTGAACCAATAAATTCTTTTGAAAAGCTTTCAAGAATGATAATAACAACATTATCTCTTCGTGTTATCATATTTGTCCCGGTTTGCTTTTCAGGTGAATAAATTTTATCAAGTTCTCCAGGGTTAAAATATGTTTTAAGTTTAAATTCCTCATTGTTAAGTGTATGAAGTATAGAGAATGGTGTATTTAGCAATAAAGGAATATTTTGCGAATAAGTATACCTTGCGGCAGAGATAAGTCGAATGGGTTTCAATCCGGAGCCCCGTGCCCCGAGAAATAGTAGTCCCGGCACCAATACAAAAAGTAAACCAGCCCCAATCCATTGAATGAATGTAAATTGAAAAGATTCAGATTTTCTGAATGGGACTCTTTTTATAAGATAAACACCTAAAAATATGAAACCCAGCCAACATAAGACGATGTACCAGAAATCTTTCAAAAATTGAGGCAAAAGAGTAAGAACATCATTATTCATGAAAATGAAACTGAAAATATCAGCAGTTGAACGTTTTCCTGTGTATTTAAAGTACTCTAAGTCAATTAGATTTAACAGTATCAGAAAAAAATTGACGAAATAAAATAAAAAACCGACCACCTGTTTATATTTCTTATAATGAATGAAATTGAAGGGAAACAAATAAAGAAATAGGAATAACAAATTATACTGAATGATTGCCGAGTAATCAAAACGTATACCGAAGAAAAACACCTTCAAAATTTCCATTGAGGAATTTTGTGAAAACGTCAGATGATTAAATATATAGAATAAATAACGACATAAGCTATAGAAAATAAGAATAATAGCTAGCCGATATAAAAGGTTGGCTATTTGTTTAAGATAAGGAGTCATTCGTGTGAGTATTTGTATTTAAGGGCGACATGAACTTGACAAAACTAATAAAAGATATTGGTTCTCTTTAAAAAGATTGAATATCTTTACTCAGCTATCAAATACGATCAATAGGGCAAAACATTAGTGTAGATTGAAAGATGGAATAAATATACAATACTTCGTTAAATTTGAAAATTTGAAAAAGATTGGTTAATAACTAGTTACGATTAATTTCAGTTTTTGAATTTATACTCATTATCAGTATCTTAAAAAAAAATAACGAAGTATTAAAATATATAAAAATAGTATCCATTTTGTATAAGGTTAGTTGCATGAAATTTGGAGTGTATATATTAGATTTTATTGGTTTATTTTTCCCCAAAATATGCGCCTCGTGCGATAATAACTTAATGCGCAACGAAAGATTTCTGTGTACCCAGTGTTTGTGGGAACTTCCGAAAACGAATTTTCATAACGATATTGAAAACGAAGTAGCGAAAACTTTTTGGGGTAGAGTGGTTCTTGAGAATGCGACGGCTCATTTTTATTTTAAAAAGGGAGGCCATGTGCAGAAATTATTACACAAATTAAAGTACAAGGATCAAAAAGAAATAGGAGTGGAGTTGGGTAAAATAATTGGATTCGATTTGTTGGGAACTGCTTATTCGGCGATTGATATGGTTATTCCTGTTCCATTGCATAAAAGTAAATTGAGAAAAAGGGGTTATAATCAAAGCGAATACATTGCCCGTGGAATTTCAGAGATTTTGAAAAAACCACTTGATACAAAAAATCTTGTGAGATCACTCGCAAATCCATCACAAACTAAAAAGCACCGATACGAACGATGGACGAATGTGGAAGGAATTTTTTTGGTTACCGATGCGGAAGACTTAGCAAATAAGCATGTGTTGCTTGTAGATGATGTGATTACAACCGGATCAACACTCGAAGCATGTGTTGAAGCTTTACAAATGGCTTCAAATGTTAAAGTGAGTATAGCCGTTGTGGCATTGGCTTAAAAAAACGTAATATCACGCCCTTTCAGATACTAAGTAAAACCTTGTTTTACATTTAAGTAGGGCGTTGCCCTACTTTATTGATTACACCCTTTCAGATACTTCACTAAACAACATTAATTTACAGTTTATAAAAGCCTAATTTACACTGATTAGTATTTTTTCTCCCCACCAAGATGGTAATAAACACTGATGGTAAATAGATTATTAAAAGCGCCGCTTGGGAAATAGCTGGCCGTAGTTTGACCGTAATCAAGTATGGGCAAAATGGAATATGAAAATCGGATATCAGCACCGAAATGATCAGTAAAGGCATAATTCATTCCTAATAATCCACTTAGCTCAAAAGGTTTAAAATGAGCTGCATTTTCCGAGGACACCAACCCGTATTCATCCTTTTCGGAGAAAGAAAACAAATATCCAAAGCCAAAGCCGGCTTCCAGGGCTATTTTTTTGCTTGTACTCAGTTTAAACAAAACCGGGAGTTCGATATAATTTAAGTAGCTGGTATATTGTCGCAAATCTTGATCTGTTACTTTTTTGTTAGCTCCTTTGCCAATATATTTTATTTCAAATTGTATATTTATATTTGACGATAGAGGTGTAAAAACATATGCTCCACCGGAAAAGCCAAGTTTATTGTAACCGGAATATGTATCGCCGTCAACCTGACTGGCCACCATTCCGGCCAAAAAACCTCCTTCAAACCTTTGAGCCGATAAGGAAAGAGATAAACTTATCAATAAAAATAATAATCTAATTGTTTTCATTTTATACCTTTATTTTAAATTGATTGAGTAATTTTTGAGTCAGAATTTTCACCCCATCGCTTGCTTTTTCTTTGATATATTCAACTTTTCTGTTTGATGGAGATGGAACATCATTTGGATCAATAAGATAGATTGGAACGTTAGAGGGTACATAATCTATTAAACCGGCTGCAGGATATACGTTTAACGAAGTTCCGATTACAGCAAAAGCATCAGCATCGCGCACCATCTGGCTAGCCTCATAAAATACTGGAACGGCTTCGCCAAACCAAACAATAAAGGGGCGAAGTTGCGATCCTTTAGGACATTTGTCGCCCCATTGAATTTCTTTGTAGCCAATATCAATAACATAGGAAGGATCGGCGCAACTAGTAACTTTTGTCAACTCACCATGTAAATGAACTACATTGCTGCTTCCGCCACGTTCGTGCAAGTTATCAACATTTTGCGTAATAATGTGCACCTCAAATTGTTTTTCAAGTTCAGCAAGACCTTTATGCCCGTCGTTAGGTTGTGCTGTCTCAAGTTGTTTTCGCCGTTCATTATAAAATTGTAACACCAATGGAGGATTTTTATTCCAGCCGTCGATACTGGCCACGGTCATAACATCATATTCTTCCCAGAGGCCATCGCTGTCTCTGAATGTTTTAATGCCACTTTCAGCACTCATTCCGGCGCCGGTGAGAATATATAATTTTTTCTTCATCAGAGTTAATTTATTTCTTTTCCTGAGAAAACATTCTTTTACGGATAATTAGAGGTTTCGAAGCCAAACAGATTGATTTTATCGAACTTTCAAATTTATATAAATCCTTCCACTACTTCACGCCCCGCCTAATAATTTATTAACTTAGCAGACATTCTAATTTAATTGTTCACCATATTATTCTTTTGATTCTAAATGATTGACCAAAGTACTGTTGACCGGATATTTGAAGCAGCACAAATTGTTGATGTTGTTCAGGATTATATTACTTTGAAACGACGAGGGGTTAATTATTTGGGATTGTGTCCTTTTCATAACGAAAAAACGCCGTCGTTTACTGTATCGCCTGCTAAAAACATTTACAAATGTTTTGGGTGCGGAAAAGGTGGAAATCCGGTGAACTTCGTTATGGAAAATGAGAAGATCAGTTATTATGAATCGCTTAAATTTCTTGCTAAACGTTATCATATTGAAATTGTTGAAGCGCAACAATCGGACGAAGAAATACAGCAGAGAACCGATCGTGAAAGTATGATGATTGTATCTGACTTCGGGCGAAAGCTTTTTATTGAAAATTTGTTTCAACGCACCGAAGGTATGACGATAGGTCTGAGTTATTTTAAGGAACGCGGTTTCCGCGAAGATACCATCAAAAAGTTCGAACTCGGATATTGTCTGGAAGAGCGCGACCACTTCACAAAAAGGGCTCAAAAAGAGGGATTTAAACTTGAGTTTTTAGTAAAAACGGGACTAAGTATTTATAGCGAGGGGCATTCGCCATTCGATCGGTTTTCGGGCAGGGTAATGTTCCCCATACACAACCTAACAGGTAAGGTGATAGCATATGGTGGACGAATAATGAAAGCCGACAAAAAAACAGCTAAATACCTTAATTCGCCTGAGTCGGAGATATATCATAAGAGTAATGTTTTATATGGAATATTCCATGCAAAAAAATCCATTGTTCAGGAAAATAAATGTTATCTGGTTGAAGGTTATACGGATGTAATATCTATGCATCAGGCTGGAATAGAAAATGTTGTGTCGTCATCAGGAACCTCCTTAACAATGGAGCAAATACGCCTTATTAAGCGTTTTACCAACAATATCACTATTTTATATGACGGTGACCAGGCTGGCATTAAAGCCTCTTTACGCGGAATTGACCTTATTTTGGAAGAAGGAATGAACGTACGGGTTATTCTTTTGCCAGAACCTGAAGATCCTGATTCGTTTTCGCGTTCGCATAGTTCGTCAGAACTGGTGGAATATTTAAATACAAACGAAACAGATTTTATTCATTTCAAAACCAATTTATTAATTTTCGATGCCGAGAACGATCCAATGAAAAGGGCTCAGGCAATTTCGGAGATTGTGAAATCAATTGCCATAGTACCCGATGCAATAACCCGGTCTCTTTTTCTTCGGGAGTGTTCAAAACTACTTCATGTTGAGGAGAATATATTGTATCCCGAAGTAAATAACCAACGCAAAGCTGCCATCGCGAAAAAGGGAACCAGAGATTTCCAGGTACAACTTCAACCACAGATTGATAACAAGGTATTCTCACCAATTGAAATAAATGATTTGGCTGTTGTGGAACGGGAAATAGTTCGTTTGCTGCTGAATTACGGGATTTTGCCTCTGTTTCCTTTGTATAACGAAGACAATGAAGTAACTCGCGAAATTTCAGTTGAAGAGTATATTCTTCAGGAGTTACAACGCGATGAACTTGAGTTGAGCCAGCCATTATATAACCGTATACTACAGGAATTTCAACATTTTGTAAACAATGGAGAACTTCTGGACAACAAATATTTTATAGAATATCCTGAACCGGAGATTAGTAAAGTAGCAGCCGATCTTATTACGCAAAAATATGAGCTCAGCAAACGTTTCAAAAAGAAAGAAATATTTATTGAGACGGAAGATATGAAGTTAAAAACTATTGTTCCGGAGATGATTCTCACATATAAGAGTAAACGAATTAATTTAATGATTAAAGAGGTTCAGTTACAGATATTGGCCCTTCAAAAAGATGAATTTACCGAGAAGTTAACCGAATTACAACAACAGATGGTTCTGCTTCATAATCTACGGAATGAAATATCTAAAAACCTTCGCGACAGGGTAATTATTTGATTGTTAAAGTATTTATTTCAACAAGAGGCTAATTATTTTTTTGAATATTTCCAATAAAAGTCTAATTTTAATTGGAATTAATGAACCAACGAGTAATTTCATAAACTATTCAAATCTAAAACTTTACCGTATGAAAATTGATCTGGTACAATACCTGAAGGACAAATATCAGGAACGAAACCTGGAAAATAAAGACCCGGGACCGGTTGTGACCATATCGCGAGAAAACGGCTGTCCCGGGCAGAAAATTGCACAACGTTTGAATGATGTTTTAAATCAGAGATTATTACAAATTGGCAAAAAGGCTGAGTGGAAATGGGTAGGTAAAGAAATTTTTACTGAAGCAGCAAAGGAATTAAATCTTCAACCCGAAGAGGTGGAACAAGTTTTTAAGCAAACCGGAAGAAGTATTATCGATCAGGTTTTGAGCGCACAATCCTCAAAGTTTTATAAAAACGATAAGAGCATCAGAATAGCAATCGGACAAACCATTCGTTCAATGGCAAATGATGGTCATTCGATAATTCTTGGACGCGGAGGAGTTGCAATAACAAGGGATATCAAAAAGTCGATTCACATTTATATTGAGGCTCCTCTGCCATGGAGAGCATCAGTTATTAGTGAAAAACAACATTGTACTGTTGAAGAAGCAAAAAAGATAGCAATAGAAACAGATAAACGGAGAGAAGAGTATCGCGATTATTTTCAGGGAAGGGGTAATGATTATACTTGGTACGATGTTCGTTATAACTGCATGACTCTGGGCATAGATGAAATTGTGGAGTCGATAGTAAAACTAATGGAAATTAAAAAACTGATATAATTTTATAGGATTAATTTTGATGTGTAGAATTAAAAATTTGTTGCACCGGTAAAATTGATTTAATCAATTTAATATACTTCTGCAAATTTGTTCATTTTTTTTAGAATTAAGTCCACTGTTCACTTCTTTTTAGGTTCTATCTTTCTCTAATTTAACATCACCTGCATTGTCTCCTTCAATAATACATTTTCATCAAGTACTTTTCTGCAAGTTTTTTCCTAAAA
>JANXXY010000473.1 GCA_025350365.1 Bacteroidales bacterium
CAAATAGCGGCTCGGCCAGCTTGATGTAAGATCGTACAAACGAACTGGCTGTGTATTGCAACTTTGCAGTAGGTGCAATGTAGGCACAATTCCATGTTGCACCCACTGTTTCAGGTCTGTGAGAGGTTATTGCTTTACGCATGGCAAAAATAAGACCTGCAAGCATCAGAAATCCGATCGCTCCATAGCCTATACTAACAATGGTTTCGGTAAATGGAAATTGCATGAATGATAGTTGGTATCCGGGATATTTTGTAAACAGTCCAATAGGTTCCCTAAGAAGTTGTATTACGTATTGTGGAAAAACACCAATGATTAAAATAACTACCAGAATGGCATACATTGGTATTAATTTTCCTCTCTCAGATTCATGCGGCAGATGCTTAAAATTAACCCTTGGATTGCCCAAAAAAATAATGCCAAATGCCTTGGTGAAACACAGTAAGGCTAAACCCCCAATAAGAGTTAGTCCAAACACCGAAAGCACAAGAAATAAAGTACCCGATAAATCAGTACCATTCATGCCCTTGAACATTCCACTGTAAATAAAAAATTCGGAAATAAATCCATTGAAAGGAGGTAATCCGCAAATTGCCAGCGATGCAATAAGAAACAAAAAGGCGGTATGAGGCATTCTTTTGGCCACTCCACCCATCTGATCGATGTTTATATGATGTGTTGACTGGTATACATTGCCCGCACCATAAAAAAGCAGAGATTTAAATAGTGAGTGGTTTAATGTATGAAGCAAAGCTCCGCCAAAACCAAGTATAATCAAAATCTGATTTTCACCACCCAGGCCAATGCACCCCACGCCAATTCCTATACCTATTATACCGATATTTTCAATACTGTGGTAAGCAAGAAGTTTTTTAAGGTTATGCTGAATAATGGCAAGCATAACTCCGTAAACACCTGATAATAAAGAAACAACCAGAATAATATACCCCATAATGGTATAATCGCTTTTTATGAGCAACACCATTCGAAGAATACCATAAATACCAATTTTAATAATTACACCTGACATTACACCTGATATATGCGCAGGTGCAGCCGGATGAGCATGAGGGAGCCATGTATGAAAAGGAACAAATCCGGATTTGATAGCAAACCCTATAAAAAAACAAATAAATAATGCCAGGCTGGTAAGCAATGAAAATTGAGTTGAAAAAGTACGAATAGCAAAAAAATCATAAGAATTAGTTCTGCTGGCAACCCATATGAAACCTAGCGTTAGAAACAATATACTTATATGAGATTGAATAAGAAAATTAATTCCTGCATTTAATGTTTCGGTTTTATAATGTTCGAAAATCACCAGAAAAAAGGATGATAGAGCCATTATTTCCCACACAACGAGAAAAACAATACTGTTTTGTAATGCACAAATGCTGATAAGCGCCGCATGTACAAGGATATAGCAAATCCAGTGGAGCGAAAGATTAGAGGTTTGGGTATGGTAAGCCTTCATGTAACTAATACCATATATCACCCCTGTAATAAATGTAAAATTAATGGTAAGGATAAACCATCCCGAAAGGGCATCTATCCTGATGGGGATTTCACCAGTAACAAACGAGCCGGGAAAAGAATAGTTGAAACTATTTCCGCATAATGCGTTGATGGCGAAAATACTGCTAATTGTGGCTATCAATACAACAGCGATTACAGCAATAGTACCTTTCGCCTTTGCACCAACAAAGGGAATAATACCAATGGCAATAACCACAACTGCTATAAACGTAATTAAAAGCCCCATCAAATAAAATTAAACAATGTGCCTAAAAATACTAAAACTATAAAAATCAATCCGTACAAGATATACATTTGAATTTTGCCATTCTGAATAAACTGGAAATAATTCATCACATAAACTATACGATCTGTAACTCTATTTATGTAAGTACTAAAATTATCAACATAATATGAAGAATAATGCCTATCCTTTGGGAAAATTTCCGCCGTTGTAATTTCGGAATATTTTTTTTTCTCTGTCACAGTAAGTCCAAGCAACTTGGCAAGCGATTTTGAAAACGATTTTCCGGTATATTGCATGCCCGCATTTGGAGCTACATATGCACATACCCAGGTAGAATAATAACTTACGGAATGTAGTTTAACAAAGCCACTTCTTACTAAATAAACCAGCAATATAAGTATCAGAAACAACAACGAATATAATCCAACCTGAGATATTAAACCAATTA
>JANXXY010000476.1 GCA_025350365.1 Bacteroidales bacterium
CAAACTATTTTAGTAAAATTGGGCATTTTGTTGTGATATCCGGATAAAAAGAAAAACAAATTTTAATGTGTTTGCTCTGTTTGCAAGATAGTTTATATTTACTTATCGTTATAAAATTTAATTTATGGAATTAGTTAACAATAGTTTTTACATAGGCGGAATTCCAATTGACGACCTTGCATCAAAATACGACACCCCTGTTTATGTGTATGATGCTGCCAAAATGGAATCGCAATACAATCGCTTATTGAACTCCTTTACGGGAACACGATTAAAAGTAAAGTACGCTTGTAAAGCACTTTCAAATATAAGTGTTTTGAAATTTTTCAAAGAACTGGGTTTGGGCATCGATGCCGTCTCCATTCAGGAAGTAAAACTTGCTCTGGTAGCCGGTTTTAAACCCGAAAATATTATTTTTACCCCTAATTGTGTGGATTTGCCGGAATTGTCCGAAGCCATTGATCTGGGGGTAAATGTCAACATCGATTCTCTTTCAATACTTAAAAAATTCGGAGCCGTCTATGGCAATTCAAAGTCGATTGGTATACGCATAAAACCTCATGTAATGGGAGGTGGAAACAAAAAGATTTCTACTGGGCATGTCGATTCGAAATTTGGTATCTCAGTGGAAAAAATAGATCAGGTTCTCGATATTGTAAAGCAATACAATATTCATGTGGATGGACTTCATATGCATACAGGTTCTGATATCCTCGACATAGCTGTTTTTCTTAAAAGTGCCGACGCCATGTTTTTGACTGCTACAAAGTTCGATAGTCTTGATTATCTCGATTTTGGCAGTGGTTTTAAGGTTCCCTATAAACCCGGTGATTATTCGACTGATATTGAGTATCTGGGAGAATTACTTTCGAAAAAATTCAATGAGTTTTGTTTGAAATATGGTCGGGAATTAACACTCAATTTCGAACCGGGTAAGTTTCTGGTGAGCGAAGCTGGTTATTTCATTACCAGGGTGAATGTGGTAAAACCAGCCAAGAATACGACATTTGCCTGCATCAACACTGGGCTCAATCATTTAATTCGCCCCATGTTTTACGATTCCTACCATAACATTACGAACGTTTCGAAACCGAATGCTGCGAAAAAACCTTATAGTGTGGTCGGCTACATTTGCGAAACAGATACTTTTGCCTGGAACAGAGAGATAAATGAGGTTTCCGAAGGCGATTTGCTGGTGTTTCATAATGCCGGAGCATATTGTTTTTCGATGGCATCGAATTATAATGCCAGACTTTTGCCCGCCGAAGTATTGATTTACAATGGTAAAGATTACCTTATCCGCAAGCGTCAGTCATTTGATGATTTGCTTCGAAATCAGGAATTGATTGATATAAAATAATCCAACCTATGGATACGACTTCCAATCTTCGTAAAATTCTATCTGAATTACCGTCTCATATCACTCTGGTGGCTGTTTCCAAAACGCATTCAGCAGAAGAGATTATGAAAGCTTATGAAGCTGGACATCGTATTTTCGGTGAAAACAAGGTGCAGGAGCTTGTTCCAAAATACGATCAGCTTCCCAAAGATATTAAATGGCATTTTATCGGTCATTTGCAAAGTAATAAAATCAAGTACATTACCTCTTTTATTCATTTGATTCATTCGGTTGATTCTCTTTCTCTTTTAAAAGAAATTGATAAATATGGAATAAAATACAACCGGATTGTAAATGTATTACTTCAGATTTATATTGCCAAAGAAGAATCAAAGTTTGGGTTTGATGAAGAGGAATTGATGGCCATGTTTCAATCTCCCAATTATTTAGCTTGCAACCACGTGCGTGTTTGCGGTCTGATGGGAATGGCTACCAATACCGAAAACGAAGTGATAATACGCAACGAATTCAGATCCCTTACCGTTTTATTCAGAAAATTAAAGGAAACGGTTTTTTTAAATACTGATTTTTTTAAAGAAATATCCATGGGAATGTCCTCCGATTATATTATTGCGATAGAGGAAGGAAGCACAATAATTCGGGTTGGCAGCAGAATCTTCGGTAAAAGGGATTATGGGAACACGAAATGAGGAAATAAAGCTTATGATCAATTCTGGCATTTAAAATTAAAGTTGTTTAGTTTAAGCTGAATGCCTTAAAGAACTAGCACAGGGCAACGTTTTTGTGATAGAATTGATACCGATCAAGCCCTGAAAAGGGCGCAAGATTGCGCCTTTCGGCTTAACTAAACGATTATGAATCTGCAATTAAAATCCTCCTAGTAACCAATTATCCAAAGCGTTTTATCTTCATTCATACAGCGTTTTATAAGATTTATGAGTTGCTGATCCACTTCCAAAAGTTTGGAACAGTATTGTTCCCAATTTAAACGCCAGTTTTTGTCAAACTTTTCCAATTCCAACACAAAATTAGAACCCATAAATTTATCACTGGCATAATTCAGAAACTGATTGTAGCTTTTTATTTTCCCAATAGTGGAATAAGCGGTTTGCAATTCATTCAATAAAACGACAATGTTCCTTGTGGTGTATTTTGTAGGGCTAAAATAATCGAATAGGTTGTTACTGTGCTCAAAGCATTCGGAAAAAAGGTTGAAAATTTCCGAATCCATATAAAATGAGTCCTTATCACATTGTTTAAAAAGATCAGGATTGCCAGTGATATTAAACTCTACAAAATTCAATTCATTGGCTCCATAAAGTTCAAATCGCATAATGTCTGTGAAATAAGTATTTACCAAAGTTAGAAAAAAATAAGTAAACTACCTTCACGTCAAAGGATAAATTGCATTTGAGATTCGATTGAATATCCTTTACTTTGTATACTCGTAAAACTGGTTTTAAAAATATGTCGCTAAAAAAAACTCCTGAGGAAACACTGAACGAATTATTCAGACAGTACTCAAATCAATTGGCTGATCAAATAATAAAATTACCACCCTCAGGTTCTTACAGGCAATATTACCGGATTGTATATGGAAGTAATAGTGTGATAGGAGCATATAACGAAGATAGAGCCGAAAATATTGCTTTTCTTGCGTTTACAAAGCACTTTTATCAAAAAGGGCTTCCGGTTCCTAAAATTTTGATTGAAGATTTGGACGAAAATGCTTATTTGCTTGAAGATTTAGGCGATACCATTCTTCTGGATCATATTCAACAGTTGAATTACCCTAACGAAGTAAGGCCCGAAGTAATTAAAGTATATAAAAAGGTTTTGGAGGAATTACCACGGTTTCAAATATTGGGAAGCGAAGGTTTGGACTATTCCTTATGCTACCCGCGACATGCCTTCGATAGACAATCGATGATGTGGGATCTCAATTATTTTAAATATTATTTTCTAAAACTTGCTAAAGTCCCTTTTAACGAGCAGCTTCTCGAAAATGATTTTAATGCATTAGTCGATTTTCTTTTAACTGCCGATTGTAACTATTTTTTGTATCGCGATTTTCAAAGCCGGAATGTGATGATGAAGGACGATAAACCTCATTTTATTGATTATCAGGGCGGTAGAAAAGGAGCCTTGCATTACGATATTGGTTCTATCCTTTTTGAAGCGAAAACAAGTCTTCCGGCCGATGTAAGACAGGAATTGTTAGACCATTATATTTCTTCTCTCAACTTGTACTTGCCAATTTCAAAAGAGCGATTCATGCACCATTTTTATGGATACGTGTATATCCGACTGATGCAAGCCATGGGAGCTTATGGGTTTCGCGGATTGTATGAGAAAAAGGAATTATTTCTTCAAAGCATTCCTCTTGCACTCAATCATTTGGATTGGTTACTTTCCAATGTAACGCTTCCTGTTCAATTACCTGAACTTACTAAAGTTTTTGAGTTTCTTACCCATTCGGATTACATACGGCAATTGGCAAAAAACGACCTCGTGCTTACCATACAAATCAATAGTTTTTCGTACCGGCGTGGCATTCCTGCCGACGAATCTGCCAATGGTGGAGGTTTTGTGTTCGATTGTCGCTCGGTACATAACCCCGGACGTTACGATGAATACAAGGAATTGACAGGGAAAGACGAAACTGTTCAGCAATTTTTTAGTCGCGAAAGTGAAATGACCAATTTTCTCGAACATGTATTTGCTTTAACAGATCATTCAGTTGAAAAGTATTTCGAACGCGGCTTTACAAGTTTGATGATTAATTTCGGCTGCACTGGCGGACAACATCGTTCTGTTTATTCCGCTGAAATGTTACAGAAACACCTTACTGTGAAATATTTTGGCAAAGATATCTTCATCAAATTGAGGCATCGCGAAATCGAAATGAATAGAGGTACAGCAAAGTTTCCGGCGCACTGAACAATTCATGTACCGCGGCGGTTCTGTTTTAAACTTTGAATTTGTAACTATGAGCAAAACAATGTGTGAAATGAATAGTGAAGAAAAAGCCGAAAAACAGCAAGAATCAAAATATGCTTGCAAAAAATGCGGCGAAACAGCCCGAAAAGAAAAACATCTTTGTAAACCCAAAAAGATAAAAAATAAGGACGAAGAATGAAAGCAATGATTTTAGCTGCCGGAATGGGTACACGCCTTCAACCGTTGACGCTTACAAGACCCAAAGCACTGGTTGAAATAAATGGTGTTTCCTTATTGGAGTTGGTTATCAAACGTTTAATGAAATATGGTTTTACCGATATTGTTATTAATGTTCACCACTTTTCGGATCAGATTATAAGCTTTTTGCGCCATAAAAATAATTTTGGAGTTAACATCCAACTATCGGACGAAACGGATTTGTTGCTCGATACAGGAGGTGGATTGCTTAAAGCCCGCCAATTGTTAGATGATGGGCAACCCTTTCTGGTTCATAATGTAGATATCATTACCGATTTCAATCTTTCCGACTTATATAATTTCCATTTGGAGCATTGTCCAATAGCTACAATGGCAGTAAAGGACCGCAGCACTTCACGTTCTTTACTTATTAATTCGAATAAGGTGCTTTCAGGTTGGAGAAATAACCTTACCGGAGAAACGATCGTATCGCGCGGGAAGCTGGAAGAATTGACTCCAACCGCCTTCTCGTGTGTTCATGTATTAAGTCCCGAAATATTTAAGTTAATTAACGAAACCGGTGTATTTTCCATTATGAAAACTTACCTTCGTTTAGCCCGGGAATATACAATTAAAACCTGGAATCACAACGATAGTGTTTGGATGGATGTGGGTAGCATCGAAAATCTCCGCGAAGCAGAAAAATTAATTTAAAATTTAAGGATTTAAAATACTCTATGATTATGGTTTAACCCTGAAAGAATAAAGTAAGTTGCAATAAGTTTGACTAAAACCCGGAAATGTAAATTTAGACCTATTCTACAAATCCTTAGCGTGCTATTTTTCTAAATTTTTATTTAGTGCATTTATAATATCTAGCTTAATCAATTCCCAATATTTTCCTTTAAGGCAAATAGGTTCAAAGTCATTATCCGCATTTTTAAAATCAGAAAAGTTTGTAATAATCTGCTTCTTATCATGACTATAAGGATAGCGCTGTTCGTGCAATGCAATCATTTCTGAAATTGAATAACTAGTTAGCAATTCATGAATATCCCAAAAGTCTTTTTTTCTTCCTCCTCTGGAAACAACATCTATTTTCATAGCAATGATCTCTTCTATCGTAGCCATGCGGATGCGATCAATCACAATTGGAGGTTGAATGAAGCTATCCGTGTAGTAAATATTCAACTTGATTGAATTATTCATACTGGATCCAACAAAATATGAGCATCCCATACCGGGAAGAAGACCCAGCGCAGAAGTATCGACATAATTGAAATGTCCCCTTAGAAAATTATCAATCGTATCAAAGTTCACCGTACCGAAAGGAGAATCAGTAAATAAATCAATATCAATAGACATTCGGTGACCAATCTGTAAGCTCAGGGAGGTTCCTCCTACTAATCTGAATTGAGAAAACTCAGTTGCATTCATCAGTAACACAAGGCTATCTCTTAATAGTTCACTTATTGTATTCCAATAAATTTTATAAATATACTATAAAGTTAGTGTTCATTTCTCGAAGGCAAATCTTATTCAGTTTTCCAAACTTTTAGAATCTCATCTACTGTTTTTTTTCCATAAAACCGGATAATCTCCGCTTTTTCTTGGTCATTACCCCGTTCAAAAACACGTATTATTACCGGTTTTTTTTGTTTTTCCCAGGCTATTTTATTGATATCCGTATCCCAAAAAAGTGCAGGGCGGAAGAGAGAGAAATCTGGGTGGTAATTTACCTGTTGTTGTTGTTTAGATTTCTTAATATCATAGTAAACTTGCAAAATCATAAAATAGCCTTCATCCATTTCAAGAGCATGCTCAATTTTTAGCGAAAGGGATGTATTCATATCTCTTTTACCTTTTGTAATGGAGCTAATAGTTTGTGGGTATTCACCTATGGTAAGGGCAAAGCGACCTTTGGCAAGATTTCTTTTCTTTAGTTCCCTGTCCAACACAATTCCTGGATGAATACCTTTAAGTATGGAAATATTTTTATTCATATACAAAAATAAACAAAATTGTTTATATAAATATGTTAATTTTAATGAATAGTAATTTTGAGATACTCGTTACACATACTAATTTAGTGGATATAGGGGTAAAATGACTTTTCGGAATAGGCTCAAAATTTTAAAATTCAAAACCCTGGAATTTTGGAAATATTAAACTAATTAATCACACCCGAACCAATCAACTCTTCTTTATCGTACCAGGCTGCAAATTGTCCGGCAGTTATTCCCCGCTGTGGATTATCAAAGAGAATATACAAACCCTCTTGGTAACAATAAATGGTTGCTTTCTGCAATGGTTGACGATATCTTATCCGAACTAAAAATTCATGGCAAGTGCCATGAGAAAGCCGTAAATCGGTTCGAATCCAATGAATGTCTTTATCTTTAATGAACAAAGCTTTATGGTACAATCCGGGATGATCATCTCCTTGTCCGGCATAAACCAAATTATTATCCACATCTGTAGAAATTACGAAAAGGGGTTTGGTCATACCTCCAACATGCAATCCTTTCCGTTGACCTATCGTAAGAAAATGCGCACCCTGATGTATTCCAACAGTTTTTCCGTCATCAGGCGAATATTTATGGGGAGTTGATAACACCTGCAACCTTTCATGCAGTTCTTTACCCGTTAAATTAATCTGATATTCAGCAAAGTTTGATGGGATTTCAATAATTCGGCCCTCACGGCTTTTAATCTTTTGTTGTAAAAAAACCGGTAAATCAATTTTCCCAACAAAGCAAACTCCCTGTGAATCCTTGCGTTGGGCGGTTGCCAATCCAAGTTCGCCGGCAATTTTTCGCACTTCAGGCTTAAGCAAATGGCCGATGGGAAAAAGAGCATTCGAAAGTTGTTTTTGCGAAAGCTGGCATAGAAAATAGCTTTGATCTTTGTTTGGATCTGCACCTGCCAGCAAGCGATAAACCGTTTCTCCGTTAGGGATCTGAAACTCATCCTTACGGCAATAATGGCCAGTAGCCACATAATCAGCATCAAGTTTATAGGCAGCCTCTGCAAACAAATCAAACTTAACTTCGCGGTTGCATAGCACATCCGGATTTGGTGTTCGGCCACGTTCGTACTCCGAAAACATGTAATCGACTACACGTTTTCCATATTGTTCGCTGAAATCAATAGTTTTAAATGGTATATCAAGTTTTCGGGCAACTAATTCGGCAAAAATAAGATCGTCATTCCAAGGGCAGTCTCCCGATAATGTTCCCGTAGTCTCGTGCCAGTTAATCATGAACATGCCTGTCACATCATAGCCTTCCTGTTTCAATAAAAATGCTGCAACACTCGAATCTACACCTCCCGATAAACCAACAACTACATGCTTCTTCATTAAAGATTAAACTTCAGAATTGGGCAGCAAATATAATTATTATCTCCTGCTTCTTGAATTGTTTTCATCCTGCTTTGGTGCATCGGTTGAATTTGTGTTTTGTGGTGGAGGTGTATTTTGTTGAACCCTCGCAGGCTGATTATTATTGCTTTTGCTTTTATTGGCAGGCTGGGTTCTTCTTGGAGCCTCAGATTTTGTTTCACCAGAGTTTCTTTGTCTTCTTTCTGGTGCAACATTAATAGGTTTTCTTTCATCTTGTCTTTCCCTTACTGCTGGATTAGAGGCGGGAGTTGAAGGGTTATCGCGCGTTACTTCTCTCCTGTTTTGCGGGGCAGGCGGATTTGAATTTGGTTGATTGGTTGAATTTGATGGCTGACTTCTTGTTCTGGTTTGCTCCGGTTGGTTCGATGGCGTGTTGTTTCGTTGATACTGGTTGTCCTTCGTTAATTCCCGGCGTGTTTGCGTAGGTTGATTTACCGGACGTGAATTCGGAGTATTTGAATTGCGTCCTGAGTTTTCGTTTCTGCCGCCACCTGAATTTTGAGAATTATGGTATATTACCGTTTTGGCATTTTCGTTGAATCCTCGCATGCGACCATTGTTGCTGCGATCATTATTATTGTTATATCGCGTTTGATAATAATACCGGGGATATTCGGATGCATAAGTCCTATGTTGTCTCCAGGGCTCATACGCATTTCTATTCAATACCACTACAAAACCATCATTTACATTATAGTTCGAATAATTAGATGGCATATAAGCAGAATAAACCCAGTTTCCTTGATTCTGATAAACATATTCATTACGCCAAACGTCATAGTATACTTCTATATCAGGGAGATAGTAATAATGAACTTCTTCAACATTGTCATAAGCAGGAGCCCAGTTTGGTGGAGCTACTACCTCATGTCGAACAACCGGGCGGTCTGCAACGTAAGTATGTGTAAAGCAACTTTGCATAATAAGCGCTATTGAAAACAAACCTGCAACTAAGGCGAATGACTTTAATATGCCGGGTGTTAATTTGCGTTGAGTTTTCATAATATTTAAATTAAATATGAATAAAATATAAAATTCTGACAATTAGACCATTTTTTGTAAATCTACTCTTTTTTGTGGTTTAACTTTGTTAATTTTCTGCCTTATTTGTTATAGTCTACGTTACTCAATAATTGTACCAAATTGATTTTGTAAAGATACAAGAATTCAAAATACTAATAACGAAGAGTTGTATTGATGAAGGTTCTAAATTTCAAGTTCTTTTTTTATTTATATTTACGAATTGAATTGCTTAAAAATAGATGTTTACAAACCTGTTTTCAAGGTTGTCATTTGCGTCATTCAAATTCTAATAAATATTTTAAGAAAAAAAGTATGAAAATTTTAATCCGTATTATATTAGCTTGTTTTACAATAGTATATTTTGGGGGCTGTTCTGCAAAAGAGGAGTCAATATTTTGTTTATCAGATGATTATTTGATAACAACTAAAACTCCGGTCTTGAATTTGTCTAATGCTAAATTTTCAAAAGAAACGGAAGGGATGGCCTTGCTTGTATTGTCGATAAACGATTCATTAACAGTAATCGATTGGGATTTATTAAATCTCACATTGATAAACAAAGCCAAAAGAGATACACTTGTAAATTATACTTCCTTTCAGGCTAATTCAGTAAATAAGGGTGTCATTGAATATCGCACCGATCTTGAGGCTTTTGTAAGAAGGCTTAAAATATCCTTAAAAGAAGGAATTGCGCAAGCATCCAGAAAAAAGGTTCAGATAACTGTAAAAGTTGAGTCAAAAAGCTAATTTACTTCCAACTGCTAACATTACTTTACTGCAACCGTCTCTATTTCGATAAGCGCTCCCATAGGCAAACGTACAACTCCATATGCAGCTCTTGCCGGAGGATTCTCTGAATATACACTTGCATAAATTTCGTTCATTTCTTTGAAATCATCCATATTGGCCAGCAAACACGTGCTTTTTACCACATGTTGATAGCTGTATCCCGCTGCTTCCAAAATTGCACCGATATTTTTCAAAACTTGTGAGGTTTGTTCTTTAATTCCACCTTCTACCAATTTGCCGGTTGAAGGGCTTATTGAAATCTGTCCTGAGATGTATAAGGTATTACCGGCTTCCAATGCCTGGCTATAAGGTCCAATGGCTGCGGGTGCTTTATCTGTGTTAATAATTTTTTTTTTCATTATTCATTCAGTTTAGAATGCATTATATCCTGAGAAGTCCCTATAATCTTTGCGTTTCTCATATTTCAAATCGCGTAAAATAGTCGATTTCGCTCTGATGGTAAAATTATAAAATTTGTAATTGCCAAAAGGGCTGAAATTGACCATCATCTCCCAGCAATGTAAATCGCGTGTTATGGTAAAGGCAGTATAAGAGAATTGTTTGGATTTAAAATCATAGCCTGAGTTAAACGTTGTTGCCCATTTTTTAGTGAGTTTTACGTCACCGCTAAATGACACGGTTTGAGTGAAATTTTTGATGACACCGTTGTTCTGATAATTAAAAATATAATTAAACCTGAAATTCCATGGAACATCATAATAACCATATCCATCGTCTGTTTGGGGTGGCTCCGGTTTTTTTGTTTTATCATTTGTAGCGGTGGTAGTCTTTCCCTGAGCTGACTTGAAATTATATCCAAAACCAGTGCTGAAGTCCGTCAAACGGCCAGGAAAATTGTGCGTTTTCCAATAGAATTTATTAATGTCGCGACCGTAATAATCATTCTCATACGGATCGATGGTTCCGCTAAACTGAATATCGATGCCTTCTATAATGGGCGCTGATGCGCTAAACCGTATAGGGGTAAGGTTCATGCTGTCGCGGTAAATATCGTAGCTACTGCTGAAATTTAACGATTGGAGTATTTTTACTTTTTTTACTCCGGTAACCGTATCTTTATCCGATTTCACTTTCATTTCAAGGCTATTGTTCAAGCCAAATGAAAAGCTGCCAGACCTCCTTGGCACAGAAGGTGTTCCATACTTAGTCCCATCATAAATAGAATAATCACTCATTACGTCAACGCCGTTTTTAACGCCAGTTTTGTATTGGCGGTAATAATTGGGAACTAATCCATTAATACCGGGAACAAAACTAAAACCAACCGATGGCGTAATTACATGACGGATTGCCTGTATTTTCGATTTTTTACTAAAAGTATACATTCCATAAATGGTAGGGTTTAGGTTAAAACTAATGGAAGGTGTAAAACCTTGAACGTAATTAAGTTTCCTAACCGTGTCATTTATAAAATAATAGATAGTGTCACCTCTCGAAGTGACACTATCTTTTGAGGTTCTAAAAAACTGATTGGTTTTTAACATACCCGTATAATTCAGTGAAGGAGTGATGTTAAGATATTTCAAAATCTTAAAATTAGTGCTTAGCGGTATGCTATGCTGAAAACCATTTTGAGCGGTGCGCAATGCTTTCGAAGTAAAAATGGTGCTGTCGGTAGCATTTATGTCATTTGTAAGTTCAGAAGTATAATTGATAGTTATATTGTGATACCATTTATCTCCGGCACTATTCTTTGGCCGAAAAGGATATATTCTGTTTGCAGTAAACCTTGCAGTAGGCAGGTTCATCTGCACAGTTTTAGTTCTGCTATTTTGACTATGTCGAAGATCAATTGATAAATTCAAATTTTCCCAAGTTTTCCCATAGGTAACACTAGATTGCTTCGTATTAGTTACCATTGCTTGAGGATCAGTGTAATTAAAGTTTTTATCAAAGGTCGAAGTGGTATAATTAACACTTGCGCTTAACCTCGTGGAAGGACTAGATTTTGGATCCTGTGTATGAGTATAGTTTAATGAGAAATCTTTTGTTTTACTCAATCTATTAGGGCCAAACTCAATGCCTTTCTCTCCAGATTGATTTAAATAGTATCGGGCAGTCAAAGTTCCGCTATACTTATACCTTTTCCGGTAATTCGCACCTATAGACGAACCCCACGTACCTTTCGAATATAAATCGCCGGTTAAACGCATATCAAAATAGTCGCTGAACGCAAAGTAGTAGCCTCCATTACTCAAATAAAAGCCCCGGGTAATTTCTTCACCGTAGGAGGGAATCAATATGCCTGATGAACTTTCCCTTTTGTTGGGAAAGAAACCGAATGGGATCCCAATTGGGATTGGAACATCTTCGAGCACCAAATATGCAGGGCCTGAAACAATTTTGTTGTTAGGAATTACAACACCTTTTGTAAGAGCCAGGTAAAAGTGTGGATGCTCAGCATCGCAAGTGGTATATTTCCCATTTTTAATGTTGATATTGCCATTAGATTCTCTTTTGGTTCTTTCGGCATGCAGAAAGCCATCTTCCTGCTTTGTAATGATGCCAAAGGAGGTTGCTTTCTGGGTCTTAAAGTTATATTTCATTGAATCAGACTTGATATCCTGACTACCCTGTTTATAATTTGGTTTGCCAACAATAATATTGGTAGTGTCCTTTAATCCCTTAGCAAAAACCTGATTGTTCTGCGTGTCATATTCAATATAAGCAGCGGTAAGGTCAATGTCGCCATAATTTATTTTTGCATCGCCATACATATATGTTTTCTTATAGTCGGCTGAGTAAATTATAGAATCCCTGGCTGAATATACAATTTTTGTTTTGAAATCATCTTTTTTCTTTTTCGGGGTTTTGGTATTAAGGGTATCATTAGATAGGGTATCGGTATTGATAACCAGTGAATCGGGCTTGCTTATAATTTGCCCATTACTGAATTCAGCCCCAATACAGCCAAAAGCCAGAATAAAAAGATATATACGTAGTTTTATTAACAATTTTAAAATGCTATTTTTGAGCCCAGATTACTATAAGAATTAAAACCCCAAAACTATATAAATTTCCGTTTTAGATAATGAACAGGGCATCATATAATTTATATTTCATAGACCTAACAACAAAAATTCTGATTTTATTCCTGATTTTCAGTGGTTTATTAAACAATAATAATTGTTATGGACAATCCAAAAAGAAAATCTCGGTAGTAGTTATCGATGCTGGTCATGGTGGTAAAGATCCCGGAGCAAAAGGTAATAAAGTGAATGAGAAAGATGTGGCTCTTGGCATAGCACTTAAGCTTGGTGGTTTAATTCAAAATAATATTCCAGATGTTAAGGTTATTTTTACCCGCGAAACAGATGTGTTTATTGAATTATTTCAGCGTGCTGAAATAGCTAACAAAAATCAGGCCGATCTTTTTATATCCATCCATGTAAATTCCAATCCAAATTCCATCCCTTTTGGAGTAGAAACTTATTTTATGGGTGAAGCCAAAACCAAAGATAACCTTGAAGTAGCAAAGAAAGAGAATGCGGTTATTTTAATTGAAGATAACTACTCGTCTAAATATGAAGGGTATGATCCTAAATCGTCTGAATCGTTTATCATGTTTTCACTATTTCAAAAAGCCTATCAGGCACAAAGCTTAAATTTTGCTTCTTACGTTCAAGATCAATTTAAGGATTACGCTCAGCGGATTAACCGGGGAATTAAACAGGCGGGTTTTTTGGTACTTTGGAAAACTGTAATGCCAAGTGTACTTGTTGAAACCGGATTTATCTCAAACCCTGAAGAAGCAAAGTTTCTTAAATCAGAGCATGGTCAGGATGTACTTGCGACATCCATTTATAAGGCATTTAAAAAATATAAAATTGATATAGAAAACCGAAGCATGTTTGTTTCAAATAATCGCGGTCATAAGGATTCGGCAATAGCCTCCAAAAGCCATTGCCTAAATGATTCAATTGAAAAATCCGAAACATCATCCGGTGATTTATCAGATGTCAGACCCTTGATAGAATTTTTAGTGCAAATAGCTTCTTCGAAAAGATCCATAGGTGTAAGAAAGGAAAACTTTAAAGGACTTGATCATGTTGAGGAAATTAGAGTAAATGATAGTTATAAATATGCTGTCGGTCGCAAAACATCCTATGCTGAAGTTTATGAATATTCTAAAATAGTTAGGAATTATTTCCCTGAAGCCTTTATTATTGCTTTTCGTAATGGAAAAATAATTCCGGTTCGGGAGGCATTAAAAGAAATAAAGAATTAATTTTACGTTTGAAAAACACCCCTAATTTACCATGAAAATTCCAAAAGAAGTCAAAATAGGCCTTATTATTACACTTGTGTTAGTTGTTTTTATCTGGGGAGTTAATTTTCTGAAAGGACGAAATCTTTTTACCACCTCAAATCAATACTATGCTGTTTTTGATGCTATCGGAGGTTTAGAAAAATCAGCCAGGGTGGGGGCAAATGGTTATACTTTAGGTATTGTAAGTGATATTACATTTTTTCCGGGCAACTATAAAAAAATATTGGTAGAAATATCTGTCGATAGGCAATTTAAAATACCAAAAAACACTATTATTGAGGTGTATAGCGCCGATTTCATGGGTTCGAAAGCTATAAACCTTGTTTTGGGAAACTCACCTGTATTTGCTAAAGATGATGATACTCTTGCCTCCAGATATGAAGGTGATTTATTAAAGAAACTAATGCCCCTTAAGGATAGAGCCGAAAATCTGATAATTTCCATAGACTCTGTTATGGCAATCATTCGAACAACATTTAATCCCGAGACAAAACGAAATGTTCAAAGGAGTATTGCTGCAATGGATGATTTAATTCTAAGTCAAAAAACAAAAATCACCTTAATCCTGGATCACCTCGAATCTATTTCTAATAATTTGGCAAGTAGCAATAAGTCAGTTACTAATATTGTTAACAATCTGTCCTCAGTATCTGATTCTATTGCTAAAGCTGATTTAAAGAAAGTTATTGACCAAACTAATTTTGCTTTATCCCAGTCGAATGATATTCTATTGAAAATAAATAAGGGTAAAGGCACTATCGGAAAGTTAGTAAATAATGATTCACTTTATGTTGTTCTCGAAAAAACTGTAAAAGATTTGGATAACTTGTTAAACGATTTAAATAAAAATCCAAAACGCTATGTTCATTTTTCTGTTTTTGGAAAAACAGATACTAAGAATAAAAAATAGTTTTGATATTTTGCAATAGGAACATTTATAAACTATTACGTTCAGTTAATTCATTAAGAAGGTGTTGCATGGTTTCAATTTGTAAGTAACAGATTAATTGATTACTAATATTTAAAATTTATTTATGAAATGTTATTAACAATTTATAAACCATCATGCAGTGAAAAGGATGCGAATTTTAGAGTTGTAAATAGTTAAAAATAAATAAGTTGTAATTTTATTAACAATCTGAAAAAATAATCGGTTGACTATAAAACTGATAAAGCATCATTTGAAAATGCAAGCATAATAAAATTTTTTTTTCGGTTTTTTTTGTAAAAATTGCTTGTATAAAATTTGAACTAGCACAAGATATTAAGTTACTCATTTATAATTAATTAAAAAAAATGTACCAAACAGTTTGGAATAATTGCTTAAAAGTAATCAGAGACAATGTTCCTTCTGTAAGTTTTAGAACTTGGTTCGAACCGATAGTACCTATCAAACTTGAGAAAAACATTCTTACAATTCAAGTTCCTAGCCCATTTTTTTATGAATATCTCGAGGAGCAATACATTGATATTCTTAGAAAAACATTACGCAAGGAACTTGGCCAGGAAGCCAAGCTTGAATACTCCGTTGTTATGGAGAGCAATTCGGTAACCAATGCTAAACCTTATACAGTTAAGTTACCCGGAAAAAGCAATGCGGATTTGAAAAACAGACCCGTTCAGATGCCTTTGGGCGATGGGGAGCATTCCATTAAAAACCCGTTCATTATTCCGGGTATTAAGAAGTTAAATATTGATCCTCAGTTAAATCCCGACAATTCTTTTTCTAATTTTATTGAAGGAGAATGTAACCGTTTAGCCAGATCGGCTGGTTTTGCCGTTGGAAACAATCCTGGGGGAACTGCTTTTAATCCATTGTTTTTATATGGAGATTCTGGACTTGGAAAGACACATTTAGCCCAGGCCATCGGCATTCGAGTTAAAGAGAAACTTCCTGATAAAGTTGTTCTTTATGTAAATGCCAATAAATTTGGTACTCAGTTTACTGACGCAATTCGCAATAACAACAAAAATGATTTTCTTCATTTCTATCAAATGATCGATTTGTTAATCATTGACGATGTGCATGAATTTGCAGGCAAGGAAAAAACACAGGAAATATTCTTTCATATTTTCAATCATTTACACCAATCAGGAAAACAATTGGTGCTTACTTCCGACAAACCACCTGTTGAATTACAGGGTCTTGAACAACGGTTATTATCGCGTTTTAAATGGGGTTTGTCTGCTGATTTACAACCACCTGATTATGAAACTCGAGTTGCTATCCTCAAACACAAAGCGTATCTTGATGGAATTAATATGCAGGATGATGTTATTGAATATGTGGCCACTCATATTACAAATAATATCAGGGAACTGGAAGGAGCTATGATTTCTCTTTTGGCACAGGCAACACTAAATAGGCGGGAAATTAACCTTGACCTGGCTAAGGAGATGATTGATAAGCTCATTAAGAATACTAAAAGAGAAATATCAATTGATTACATTCAAAAAGTAGTGTGCAGCTATTTTAATGTTCCGATTGAGATGCTGCTTTCAAGCACAAGAAAGCGGGAAATTGTACAAGCCCGGCAAATTGCCATGTTTTTTTCGAAGAATTTAACAAAATCTTCTCTTGCAACAATAGGATCCCAAATAGGAGATAAGGATCATGCCACCGTACTTCATGCATGTAAAACGGTGAATAATCTTTTGGAAACAGACAAGCGATTTAAGTTTCAAATCGACGAAATTGAAAAACGATTAAAAATATAATTACAAAGGTTTCTCATTGAGAAACCTTTTTTTTTGAATCAAGAGATAGATTTTGACTGAAAAGCAAGATTCATATTATTCAATAAGTCGGTTATCTAAGGGTATCTTTAAAGATAAAGGCAGTAAATTTCTATCATTCGCATATCCTGTTAAGGAGGAAGGAGAGATTAAGGAAATTTTAGCCGGTATAAGAAAGGAGTTTTTTGACGCCCGCCATCATTGTTATGCATATCGTTTGGGTGCAAACAAGTTGATCTTTCGGTTAAATGACGATGGAGAACCATCTGGAACAGCAGGAAGACCTATTTTTGGTCAACTTATTTCCAACGATCTTACTAATATTTTGATTGTGGTAGTTCGTTATTTTGGAGGCATTCTTTTGGGAACATCCGGTTTAATAAATGCATACAAAGCGGCTGCCGCTGATGCCATTTCGAATGCTCAAATTGTTGAGAAGTTTGTATATGCTTCTTACCAGATAACTTTTGGTTATCCACAAATGAATCAAGTGATGAAAATTGTAAAGGACTATGATTTGGAGACGACCGATCAACTTTTTGAGATGACTAGTTCACTGTCTTTGCATGTTAAGCTTAGTCAGGCTGATGTCATGGTCACAAAATTGATGACAATCGAAGGCTTGAACACAAAATATCTTGGAACAGAATGATGTTTTTAATTATGTTTTTATCAATATCGTTTACTGGAGTTTTTATACAATATGAGTATCCGGTGTTAACTAAACAAAACTCGCACTCAGTCGAAATTGTATTCATTTTAAGTCCTTCGAAATCATTGTCATCGAGGTTTATTATTTTTAAAATATTAATTATTAATTAGTTACAAATTGTAAAAATGATTTTTAAAAATTGAATTGTCTGAAAAAAACTTTATTTTTTTCACTAACCTTAGTAGAAATTAAGGTATCGTACTAACGAACCTTATTACCTTTTTAGCGCTTAACGGATTATAAATTAAGGTAATAAGGTTATGCATGTGTCATCTTTCCTTTTCTAGTAAGGTTAAAAAATAAAATTGGTTCTATATGTATGTCATAATTGTAAAATATTTATTATCAATGCATAACAATAACGAATATACAAATTATAATTTTTAAATTGCTCCGAAAAAATAAAAAAATGTTTTTGGGTACAACACCGGATACTCATATTATACAATAACCAACCCCTTTAAAATGATCAATAACTGGGTCACTTCTAAAGTTAAACTTCTTTTTTAAAGAAGTTGTGAGGTTTTAAATGATCAATTAGACATCATTGATATGTATTTGCAAAATTAAAAATCGAAAATTAAATCAGCATATATATCTTTACCGTACATTCACCTTCATAAAGTATTTCCTATGCAAAATAAAAGTTTAGTTTCCATAACCGATTACAGCAAAGCGGAATATCTCAAAATATTAGATCTTGCAGCTGAATTTGAAAAAAACCCCAATCAGGAAATATTGAAAGGTAAGTTGGTTGCTACCCTTTTTTTTGAACCATCAACCCGTACAAGGTTAAGTTTTGAAACCGCAATTAACCGGCTAGGCGGCAGAGTTATTGGTTTTGCTGATGTCAATTCATCAAGTGTAACCAAAGGCGAATCCCTTAAGGATACCATAAAAATGGTAACCAGTTATGCTGATTTAATTGTTATACGGCACCCAACTGAGGGTGCTGCCCGATATGCCAGCGAAATTGCCACAGTTCCTGTAATCAATGCCGGTGACGGGGCAAACCAACATCCGACCCAAACACTGCTTGATTTATATTCAATTCAAAAGACCCAAAAAACACTTGAGAATCTAAATATGTTTATGATTGGCGATTTGAAATATGGTAGAACGGTTCATTCATTATTAATGGCCATGTCGTATTTTAACCCAACTTTTTATTTTATTTCTCCGGATGAATTGAAAATGCCACGCGAATATCTCATTTACCTTAATCAGCAGAAGATTAAATATTATGAGTATAAAGAGTTTATGCCAATCATATCTGAGGCCGATATTGTTTACATGACGCGTGTTCAAAAAGAAAGGTTTTCTGATCCAATTGAATACGAAAAAACTAAAAACGCATATGTTTTAAGAAATTCGATGCTGGAACATACCCGGGCAAACATGAAAATACTTCACCCTCTTCCAAGAGTAAATGAAATTAGTCTTGATGTGGATGAAAACCCAAAAGCCTATTATTTTACTCAAGCTCTCAATGGAGTTTTTGTAAGACAGGCAATTATATCCTCAATTTTAGGTCTGAACAGTTAATACTCAAACGCTATGAAAGATAAACAATTAATTGTTAGTGCTATAAAAAATGGTACAGTCATTGACCATGTTCCAGCTAAAAACCTGTTTAAAGTAATTACCATATTAAATTTGGACAGTATTGATACTCAAATAACCTTTGGAACAAACCTCGAAAGTAAAAAGCTTGGAAGTAAAGCCATTATAAAAATTTCCGACAAGTATTTTCTTGACGAAGAAATTAACAGGATCGCACTTGTTGCACCCCAGGCAAAATTAAACATCATCCGTGATTACGAAGTAATTGAAAAGCGGGTTGTTGAGGTGCCTGATTCAATTATCGGTATTGTAAAATGTGTTAATCCAATGTGTATTACAAATCAGGAAGAAGTTAAAACGAAGTTCTCAGTAATTTCAAAAGATGAGGTTTCATTGAAATGCTACTATTGCGAAAAAATAACACATCAGGATCAAATGACTATTTACAATGTAAATTCGCAATATTAGTTCATTTTAAAATCTGTTGCTTTATCTAATCCTGTCTAACGAGCGAACCAGATCTTCGTCTTTTTTAATACTGCGATTGGCCAGATATACCAGAACCGCACCAATAATTGGAAAAATTGCAATTACTTTATAGGAAACAATATAATTTAGTGATGTTTTTGCATATATCAGCGAAAATAAAAAAAGCCCGTTAAGAATAACCAGTAAAGCAATATTATAAATACATAATGTTAGTTGAACTAATCTTTTGGCGTAAAAGAAAAGCGTAATAAGTAGTGAAACAACCAAAATAACTGAAACTATTTGAGCAATTCTAAAGGCAATGCCTCCTAAGTCCCCCATATTTTTAGTGTCCATTCTTTGCAATATCAGAGAATAAACAGTGCCATCCTGTCCTATCAATTCGGCAACAGGTAAGAAAAAACTGCAAATTACTAACCCGATGGCACCTAATAAATATAGCGTTTGAATTCTTTGAATCATCTGTAAATGTATTATTTTGTTAGAGTTAATTATTTTTATTTGTTCATAAATCCTGAACATTCTAATTGTTGAATGCGTTATTTAGTTTAAATGAATATTGAGTTGCAAATTTAATATTGAAAATTGTTATTTTTTCACTTTTGTCTAAAAATGATTGGTTGATGAACAGAAATGAAATACAAGCCATATTAATTTTGTTGGAAGACCCGGATATTCAAATATATGACTCAATTTCAAAATCGCTATTGAATAAGGGGGTGAATGTTATTCCCGATCTCGAAAAAGCTTGGGAAGTAACGGTAGGCTCTTTAACCCAAGGTCGTCTTGAAAATATTATCCATAAAATTCAACAAAACTTTGTGAATCAGAGCCTTTCAAATTGGGTAAAAGAAGGTTCAAATGATTTGCTGGAAGGTGCTTTTATTATTTCCAAGCATCAGTATCCTGAAATTCTTTTTGATGACATCCAAAACACAATAGAGAAAATTAAACATGATGTATGGTTGGAAATAAATAATAATCTGACAGCACTGGAAAAAGTCAGGAAATTGAACCGAATTATATTTGAAATAAATAAGTATTCAGGCAATACAACCAATTATTATTCTCCGCAAAATTGTTATATCAATCAGGTACTACTTTTAAAAAAAGGAAATGCTGTTTCCTTAGGTTTGTTGTATGCGTCAATTGCCCAGAGGCTTGGATTGCCAATTTACGGAGTTAATCTGCCAAAAAATTTTATCCTCGCGTACAAAGACGAATTTCACGAATTAATTAGTGATGATGTAACTGGCGATGATATTCTGTTTTACATAAATCCATTTAATAAAGGAGCAATACTTGGTCGAAAGGAGATTGATCATTTTCTTCAACAACAAAATATTACACCGGTGGAATCATATTACCAAACCTGTTCAAATCTTGAAATCATTCAACGATTAATCCTAAATCTTATTTACTCATACGAGAAGTTGGAAAACAAGGCTAAAATCAGCGATTTAAAAGATTTATTGAAGATTTCAAGATTAAAAAATCCGTAATTTATTTTTTGTAAAACTCCCTGTACCACGAAATGAAATTTTTAATACCTTGTTTTATTGATGTGTCCGGCTTATAATCAAGGTTTGATACAAGGTCTGACACATCTGCCCACGTTGCCGGTACATCTCCAGGCTGCATCGGGAGAAGATTTTTTTCGGCCTTAATACCTAGTTCATTTTCAATAGCTTCAATAAAATCCATTAGCTTAACCGGATTGCTGTTCCCGATGTTATAAATTTTGTATGGCGCTTTGGATGTGGATGGATCAGAGTTTAATGCTGACCAGTTTGGGTTTGGTAATGGAGGATTGTCGATTACACGAATTATTCCTTCAACAATATCAGCTACATATGTAAAATCCCTCTTCATATCCCCCTGATTAAAGACATCTATAGGTTTCCCTTCCAGTATAGCCTTTGTAAATAAAAACAACGCCATATCCGGCCGTCCCCATGGACCATATACAGTAAAAAATCTGAGACCTGTAGTTGGTACTCCAAATAGGTAACTGTAGGTATGTGCCATTAATTCATTTGCCTTTTTGCTTGCGGCGTAAAGGCTAATTGGATGATCCACATTATCAGAGGTTGAAAAAGGTTGTTTTTCATTTATGCCATAAACGCTTGAACTACTGGCATATGCCAGATGCTTTATTTCGAAATACCTGCATGCTTCGAGAATATTTATAAATCCGGTAATATTGCTGTTGATATAGGCGTAAGGATTTGTAAGACTGTATCGAACGCCAGCCTGGGCAGCCAAGTTACAAACTTTATCGAATTTCTCGGTTTTAAAGAGATTATCGAGGTTTTCTTTATCTTCTAATTTTAACTGAATAAATTTATAGTTTTTGAATTTTGTGCTGGAAATGATTTTGTTATAATGGACGTCGTCTTTATTGATTCCCGCAAACTCAAGTCGTCCATATTTTACATGTACGTCATAATAATCGTTTATTGAATCAAGACCGATTACTTCATCGCCGCGTTCAATCAAACGGTTAGCTAAATGAAATCCAATAAATCCTGCGGTTCCGGTAACTAGTATTTTCATTTTTAGGTTTTTTTAGGGTAATCACTAAATTAAATAAAAAAGTAATCTCTTTTAGAAATGACTTTTAAAAAAAGGAACTTGTTTATTTTGCGTAGCTTATTGATCGTGTTTCCCTGATAACAGTAATTTTAACTTGTCCGGGATAGGTCATTTCACTTTGAATCTTTTTTGCAATTTCGGTTGAAAGATTTTCAGCTTCTTTATCATTTACCCTTTCGCTTCCAACAATCACCCTAAGTTCGCGACCGGCCTGAATGGCATATGTTTTTGTTACTCCCGGATAGGAGAGAGCCATTGCTTCCAAGTCCTTCAGACGTTTAATATAAGCTTCAACCACTTCCCGACGTGCTCCAGGACGAGCGCCTGAAATGGCATCACAAACCTGCACAATGGGAGCTAACAGGGTGGTCATCTCGGTTTCGTCATGATGAGAACCTATAGCATTGCAAATTTCAGGTTTTTCTTTGTATCGTTCGGCAAGTTTCATACCTAAAATAGCATGTGGCAATTCCGGCTCATCATCTGGAACTTTACCAATATCATGCAATAATCCTGCACGTTTAGCCAGTTTCGGATTCAATCCAAGTTCGGATGCCATGATGGCGCATAAATTAGCCACTTCACGTGAGTGTTGCAGCAAGTTTTGACCGTAAGATGAGCGATATTTCATTTTCCCAATCAACCGGATTAATTCAGGGTGCAATCCATGAATTCCCAGATCAATGGTAGTGCGTTTTCCAACTTCAATAACCTCGTCTTCAACTTGTTTTTGAACCTTAGCTACCACTTCTTCAATTCTGGCAGGATGTATTCGTCCATCAGTAACAAGCTGATGCAATGATAATCGGGCAATTTCTCTTCGAACAGGATCGAACGCTGAAAGAATAATTGCTTCAGGTGTGTCATCAACAATAATTTCCACACCGGTAGCTGCCTCCAAAGCCCTGATATTTCGTCCTTCACGACCAATAATCCTACCTTTAATTTCGTCACTTTCAATGTGAAATACAGTAACTGAATTTTCAACGGCCGCTTCGGTAGCAACGCGTTGTATGGTTTGAATAACAATACGTTTAGCTTCCTTATTTGCCGTCATTTTGGCTTCTTCAACAGCCTCATTAATAAATGACATAGCATCTGTTTTGGCTTCGGCTTTTAACGATTCTGTGAGTTGAGTTTTTGCTTCATCAGCCGTAATGCCGGAAATAGTTTCCAGTTGTTCTACCTGTTGTTTATGAAGTTTTTCGAGTTCTTCATGCTTTTTGTCAACTACTTCAAGTTGAAGAGTAAGGTTATCACGAATTACATCAACTTCTTTTTTATTTCGCTGTAATTCCTCTAATTTCTGAGAGATTGATAATTCCTTTTGTTTTATTCTGTTTTCTGAAAGAGCTATTCTGGAATTTTTTTCATTTATAATCCTTTCGTGTTCAGTTTTTAATTGAAGGAATTTTTCTTTTGCCTGAAGAATTCTGTCCTTCTTCATAACCTCACTTTCTGCCTCAGCATCTCTGATCATAGATTCTCTTTTCTTTCGTAAAAAGAAATAAAAGAGAAAATAGGCCGAAGTTCCCCCAATAATCAAGGCGCTTGCAAAGGCTGTAATAGCGCCTAAAGGGATAAGACCAAATATTATTTCGATAATCATATTAGTAATTTAGTTATTAAGTTGTTGTATATAAAAAAACCCGCATATATTTCTTTAAGCTTTTAAAAACCCCAATATAACATGGGAGGAGAAGCCAGAAAAGCGCAGTCTTCCACTGTCCGTTTTTACACGGATCCCGATTTCTCGGGGCGAGGCCTGACTTTGATATCCTGAGACTTACACCGATTTATTAAATGTTGAGTTTCAAAAGGATTGAAGAAACTATGCGGGCAATATCTTATTCAATCGTATGTAAAAGAACGTTACTGCTACTCTTGCCATTGTTCACAATTTCATCGAGAGTTTCATTTAGTTTTTGCAATCTCTCGATCAGATTGGGTTCATCGGTTTTTTCTTCCATTTCAATAAGACGAATTACAAATTGCAAAGCAGCCATGGCTAAAAAATCCTGAATATCTTTATCAGCGTATTTTGTTTTATACTGAAATACCTTATCATTTATTAATTTAGCAGCTTTTCTGATTTTTTCCTCATCTTCTCTTTCTATCTTAAGTGGGTAGTACCTGTCAGCTATATTTACCCGTAT
>JANXXY010000019.1 GCA_025350365.1 Bacteroidales bacterium
AAGCATGTCCGAAAGCAATAACTTTAATGGAACTTTTTCCTTCGCTATTTTTAGTATATAAATCGAATATATACGATTTTTCTAAAAGGCCACTAATATTTAAATATACAGTATCCACATCCTTTGCTGTTTTGATATAATCAAATACCATTGAGTCAGAATGTGTATTCCAGAATACCCATATTTTATCAACATTGTAGGCATTAGTTAAAACACATTGTATCCTCACCCTTTTATTTCCCGATAAAACGCGCACAGAATCAGTTTTTACAAGATAAATTTTTTCTCCTCCTGCGAGAAAATCTTCATGCAAGCTACTCATGTGTGTACATGCAAATATCGCGGAGGCCAAAATAGCCGATATCAGCAATTTATATATATATTTTATTTTCATTAGTACAAAATTTTAAGTTAATTCGTCAGATAAAAACCATAATGAAGTAATCGCCTATTCTGAAATCGTTTACCGGGCATAATTATTTTAATTGCAGCTATTTAAAAATATGATTTCAATGATTACCATATCTTTGTGACCCAGAGTAAATAATAATCCGATTAATATCTTCATCATTTATTAATTATACGTTTCAGTTATACTTCCCCAAAACGACATTTCACTAACATTGATATAACCTGCACCATCCCACGTTTTTTGAACTGCCCAACGGAAATACCTAATTTCTATTGGGTTATTGGTTTGGTCAAAATCATACTCATCACCAGCAATAGCATGTGCGGCAGCGTCATCAGCATTAGTTGGCTTTACAGATACACACAAATCCCTCAGTTTTACCCATTCGCTTAAATTCCCGGTGGAGTTTGGTAAAGTTACCAAGCCATAAACATCATATTCTTTAGGATTTCCATGGGCATAATAATAACCCTTATCATTTGGGCTACGCATATATACCCTGAACCTGCTAAGTTTAACTTTTACTCCTAAATCTATTGTCATAATTTGAGGAAAAGGAGCGCCACCTTGAGTATGAGCCACGGTGTTGAAATTATCATCAAATATATTCTCAAACTTATATCCCCATGCATCCCAGCTTACGTCATTTGCAAGCTGCACCTTTCTGAATTTCGCTTTGTTAAGACGTTCTTCAAATAAAGGAACAAGCTTACTGTTAAGTAATGGGTTAATTGTATCCGAGAGATTATCCCAACGGTCGCGAACAATAGCAGCAAATCTGGTTGGAACTGATTTAAGCCCTCTAATGTTAAATTTACCGATTTCTTCAGAAGAGTAAACCGTTTGAAATTCTCTGAATCTACCTGTTGAATCTTCGGCAAACACCATAATCATTAATGGAGATTTTGTTTCATTTTTCCAGGAAAATCTGGCGCCACCAAAATCTTCTTTAATACTCATCGACTTTTCCACAAGTTTTACAGGAGCCAAAAGAGGCTTATCTGAAAATTCTACAGCCTCAGAAACATTTTCTCCCCTGTCAACGGCGTACAATTTTACATTATGCTCTAAGGTATCGCCAAAACCGTTAATAATTAATTTATTATTGAAATACGAAGCTTTCACCTCTGATACTTTACCATTAGTTAATGTATAAATCGCTTTAACATACAATAAGTCCTTATCGTTTGGTAAAGTATATATCACTTCGAACCCACCTGGAATTCGTTTGGTAGATGTTATACTAATTTTGCCCGGAGGCGTCCCATCGTTTAATATAGGTTGGATGTTATTTTTATCGCAACTGTTTACCAAAACAACCAGAATAAACAATACTACAAGTCTAAATATATCTTTCATTTTATCAGTTATATAGTTTAACAGTTCTATTACCACCCCGGATTTTGAACAAGATTGGGATTTTTCACAATTTCATTTTCAGAAATAGGCCATAAGTATTCGCGTGTTGAAAAAGTTTGAGGAAATAATGTCGTTACCTTATAATATTCATCAGCAGTATTTCCATCAACGTTCCAACCCTTAACAGGCTGATTCAGGTATTTTTCTGCAAGCAGCCACCTTCGAAGATCCCAAAAGCGTTTGCCTTCGAAAGCTAATTCAATCAAACGTTCACCTTGGATAATCTCTCTCATTCCCGATTTGGTTGTTGGCTTGTCAGGTTTGCTGGAATATTTTGTCCAGCTGGCAACTACCCCTTCAAGCCCGGCACGGTTGCGCACGATATCAATATATTCGGTTACAGAAACATCAGGTGTGAGTTTTGTTTCGTTAAGTGCCTCTGCATAATATAAATACAAGTCGGCAAGGCGAATAATCGGAAATGCATAAGATTCTGCTACGAAAGATTTTCCATCGCGAATTTCGCTACCCATATTTACAAGCTTTTTTGGAAAATAACCGGTAATACCGTACTGTTGCTGATCTATTATTGATGAAAACTCACCTCTTCTGTTATGAATATGATAAACATCCTTTTCATCCTTGCCTTTCCCATTTCCAAACCATGTATCCCGGTCGAAACTCAAACTGGAATAATAACGGTATTCTCTGCCGAAATTTAAGTTGGCCGTTTCTTCATTTTCCTCAATAAAAAAACGATCTTTCTGAGTACCTTTTTTAATTTTGTACCTATTGGCATAATCCCAGGTTGGATCTTCATTAATGGGAACACCTCTGTAACTATAAAACTGCTCTGCAATTTTCAACGTAGGTGACATAAATGAACCTACAGGGTTTTCAGTGCAAGCATAAAGCCTTGGACATGCGCTATACTGTAAATATACGCTTGTTGATCGCGAATAACCCCATATCAGTTCTTTATTCCACAATTGTGTTACAGAGTTGCGAAGTGCAGCAATATACCTTGTAGTATCGCCTATAGGGTTCAAACTTATATAATCCTTTTTCTGAAACAATGATATCCCAACCGTTTGACACATGTCGATAGCAGCTTTACAGGCATCGGCGGCTTTTACCCATTTACTGGCATCGAAAGCTGAAGAAAATAGAAAAGTTCCATCAGGGTTTTTGATGTCGGCATAATTAGGATTGCCATTAAATAAGGGGCTTGCAGCTGTTATTAATACTTCTGCTTTAACTGCCATAGCAATTGGTTTTGTAATTCTTCCTAAACCAGTTAAGGGATTTGATACATCCGCAGGGAGGTATTTAATTGCTGAATCAAGTAGGTTTACCACATAATTAAAACAAGAGTCTAAAGGGTCTCTCATTACCTTAATGGCTTGCGTGGATACAGTAATTGGTATGCTTACGTTGGTTATATGCATAGGTCCGTACATTCTAATCAGGTAATAATGGTAGTAGGCCTTTAAAAAATTAACTTCGGCAACCCACTGAACCCGTTGATAGTCAGTAACATCTCGTACTCTGCCAATTTTTTCAAGAAAAGTATTACAGTCTCTAATTCCAACATATAAAGCACCACTACCCCAATAATCAAAAATGGGGCTTATAATATTTTGCTCCCCTCGTGAAATCCTAGCTTGAGGATCAAGTTGATGGGGTTTATTAAACCAAATTTCATCACCCGAAGCTAATGCCGGATCAGCATATATTTCTGAAAATGACGGTAAATATGAATAACATGTAAACAGGTACTTTTCAGCATTGTATTTATCTGTAAATGCATTGTCAATTGTTGCAATATTATCGGGAACAACATCCAGAAATTTATTGCACGATGCAATTATTATCGTTAAAAATAAAATTATAATATATATATATTTCTTCATATCAGTTTGTTTTAAAAGTCAATTGTTACTCCGGCATTTATTACCTTCTGAATAGGATATCCTAACCCATCACCACCCATTTCGGGATCCCATAGCTTAAACTTACTAAAAGTAAGCAAGTTAACTCCATTAGCATAGAAACGGCACTTCGATAAACGTATTTTTTTAATCCAGTTCTGAGGCAACGAATATCCAATTTCAATCGATTTAAGGCGAATGAACGCACCATTCTGCATAAACCATGTACTGTTCTGCATATTATTAGGAACTACGGTGTTGGACAATCTGGGAAAACTAGCATATACATTTCTGTTCTCTTCGGACCAGTAACTGTCTGCCCAACTTTGCAACAATTGGTTATTATGAATTCGTGTTATATCGTCATTACCGTCTTTATGATAATCAATAAATGGGCCTGTTTTATAGGTATCTATCCAAAATGATTCCCTTGCCAACCCTTGAAAGAATGCAGAAAAATCAATTGTTTTGTACCCAAAAGAAAACCCAAAACCATATACAATTTCCGGATCGGTTGGAAACCCAATTGGAACCATGTCCTTAGGGGTTATCTTGTCATCCCCGTTAATATCCCTATATTTAATATCCCCACCCATGGGTTTTACCCCAAAATCCTGTGAAGGAGAATTTGCAACCTCATTATCATCAACAAATAATCGCTCAGCTATGTAACCCCAATTCTGTTTTATGGAATAACCTACTGCAGAACGCCATGGAGTGGCAGAATAATCGGGTTCCTCCTTTTTAGTAATTTTGCTTACTGCATAGGTAAAATTACTCATGACCTGAATCCACCAATTATGGCCTATAGTGGTATTATAATTGAGCGAGATATCGATCCCTTTGGCTTGAGCTTCACCCATATTTGCCCTTACACCAGCCTGAAGTCCCATATTGGCAAGTGTAACGCGATCCATAAGAATATTAGAACGTTTTTCCTGAAACACATCTACCTGCAATGTTGCCTTATCAAACAACCCCAATTCCAAACCCAGGTTCATTTTTTTGGCAATTTCCCAGCTTATCTGATCGTTTGCATACCGACTGTATGAAACTCCTGTTTTGGTATAATCAAAAAACTTACCAAAAGTGTAGGAATTAGCTGGATCTTTCATATTTACTTGCGAGAGATAAAAAAAACGGTCATCTTCGTTACCGATAGCATCATTACCTACCAAACCGTAAGTTGCTCTTAATTTTAATTTTGTTATAGCAGTTTTAAAAGATTCAAAAAACTTTTCGTTAGACACAACCCATCCAAGTCCGGCAGATGGAAAAAAACCAAAGCGGTGACTTTTCGAAAAACGTTCAGAACCATTATACCCAAAATTCCCTTCAAAAAAATACTTGTCCATAAACCCGTAAGTAAATCGACCCGCCAATCCCAGGTTTCTGTAAGGCAATGATTTTTGCAAACTGCCTGAATTCCCCTTTAATTCATCACGCATAGTACCCACAAGCATCCCACCAATTTGGTGTTTATCAAATATTTTGGTGTAATTTAATAGACTCTCAACATAATAGGAAGTACTAACTTTCTTATCTCCCTCTTCATAACTCAGGTATTCTTCTCCAGTTTCGGGGTTAAGCGATGTTAAGGTATAATCTCCTGTTTCAGGATTTATGAAAGGCTTATAATAATAAGGACTACTTTGCCTTTTAATATCGAAGTAGGAATATTGATTTCCATTTCCCGTAACCTTCAATGATAAACCCTCCACGATGGAACTTAAATCCTGATTAATTTCGATTTGAGCCAAAACCCTCGATTCTTTGTATTCCTTGTATCCCTTCACCATATCAGCATAAGGGTTCAAATAAAATCTTTTAGCTTTGGAATCATTTCCAAACAAAACATGGGATGTATATTTATTGTCGGCATCGGCTTCGTAAAAGGGTTTGAAGAGTACCGGATTCGTGCGCATCACTTTATTATATATATCTGAGCCGCCATCCAGAGGTCCGGTATAATTATCAATTGTAGTTTTAAAGTTGAATACTATTTTTGTTGTTGGCGTTAAGTTAATATTCACTTTTGAGTTCAACTGATATTGTTTCAAACTGATATTGTTATTAAAATTGTTTTTACTATCAGTTTTTAAATTACCATTATTGTTATTAACGGTACCCGCAATATAATAACGAACAATCTTCCCCCCTCCATTTACATTGAAGTTAAACCGCTGATTTGAGGTCTGATCATTAAAAAGCATTTTGTACCAATCGGTAGTAGGATAAAGAACAGGATCGACACCTGAGATGGTTTTATCAATTTTTTCCTGTGAATATGGCAAAGGCTCCGAAAATATTACATTACCATTTTGATCTCGTCCCATGCGAGTTCTTACCGATTCGTTATGCATTTTCATATAAGTAATTGGATCGGCAAGTTTCAATTTTTGAGTGGGACTCGATATTGAGTTTTCGAATCGAACAGAGAACTTTGCAGGACCTTCAACACCTTCTTTGGTAGTAACATATATCACCCCATTTGCGCCTCTTGCCCCGTATAACGCTGTTGCAGCAGCATCTTTCATAATGGAGAAACTGGCAATATCGTCGGTTTGAAGCCTGGCAAGGTCCTCAGTAGTTAGTTCAATACCATCGATTAGTATTAAAGGGCTGCTTTTATACCCGAAAGTGGTTACACCACGAATAAAAAACTGCGCGTTGTCCTTCCCTGGTTCGCCGCTTCGCTGGTAGGAGATAATTCCAGCCATTCTTCCCGCAAGGGCTGTTGTAAGATTGCTTGATGGTACTTTTAACTCCGAAGGCTTTATTGTTGTAATTGATGCTATAACACTATTTTTCTTTTGTTTGGCAAAGGCAACAACCGTAACATCTTCTAAGTTAGTAATATCTGGTGCCATTTTTAAATCAATTACCTTTCGGTTACCAACAGTTACTTTTTCAGTTACAAATCCTATAAAAGAGAAGGTAAGTATTGACTCAACTGATGGCACATTAATAGTATACTTACCTCCGGCATCGGAAACCACACCTACAGTTGTTCCTTCAACCCTGATATTTACACCTGGCATTGGATCTCCGGTGATTTCCGTAATTTTTCCCGAAATAGAAATCTGTTGCAAGATCTCTGAGGGGATCTCATTTTGCAATATTTTGCTAGAAATATTACTCAATAATTTCTCCTTAATAACGATTTGTCTGTCGATAATTTCATATGAATTATTAGTGGATTCAAACAATTTTTCGAGGATCTTATCAATAGTATAATCCTTAATATTGATATTAACATTATTATCTAATGCAATAAGGTCATTTGAATAAACAAAAATATATTCACTTGATTTTTCAATCTCATCAAAGACCTGCCTGATGGTGGCATTTTCCAATTTTATACTTAATCGCGTACTTTGAGAATAGGTTAGAACATTAGCTTGTAATGTAATTAAGCATGTAATTATTAACACTATAGTTAATCTCATAATTTGGAATAATTTTTTATGTTCCCGCCAATAGCGAGTCATAAATCCGTTTTTTTTCATAGATTTACAAAGTTTTAGTTTAGTTTAGCTTTCAAACGTTACTGATTAAAACCAAAGCCGGACGATATTCAAGTATTGTCTGGCTTGTTTTGTTTTTAATTAAATTTCTTCCATAAATTTCTCCATTTTTTTAGGTTAATTACTCGATATTATAATTTGATTATTGATTATTTCCATCCGCACAGGTGCTGTAATACTAATAATATGAAGCACTTGTTCAATATTTTCTTTCAAGTCCAATTTGCCAGTAAGCTGCAATGACTTGGCTTTTTCATCAGTAAAACTAATTTTACGGTTGTAATATCTAGACAATTTATCACAAACCTTATCTAGTTTTTCCTTATTGCACAATATCCAACCATCCTTCCAGGCAATATACTCTGATATATTAACTCTTCGCAAATCGACCTTATCAAATTTCTGGTCATAACTAATCATTTGATTTGGCGATATTAATTGATCCTTATGATTTTTAACCGAAGCCTTAATACTTCCTTTTACAAGTACAACTATAGTAGTTTTATCATCAGGATAAGCGCACACGTTAAAAATAGTTCCTAATACCTTAACATCAACGTTGGCAGTTTTAACGATGAAAGGGCGATTTACGTCATGGGTAACTTCCAAATACGCCTCACCTTCAATAAATATTTCCCGTTTTTGGAGATCAAATTTAACCGGATAAATAGCCCTGCTACCTGAATTTAACCAAAGTTTGGAGCCATCTGAGAAAAGTATGCTTGACCTTTTTCCACGTGGCACAACTAATTGATTAAACGCTTTCTGATTTTTGTTTTTAGTCAGATCTAAAATTTGAGAATTAACCTCCAGTTTTCCATTAGCATCGTATTTCAACTCTGATTCCGATTGTGATTCCGATTGTGATATCTTAACCTCTGAGCTATCTGCCAGTATAAGTTTAATTTCATCCGAACTTGATACATTTGCTTTAATGCTTGCATAATTGATTTCCTTATTCGATCCATATTTATATAAGAAAAAAATTGAATTACTCAACACAAAAATGATAGTGCAGGCTGCAGCAATTTGATATATGAGTCTTCGTTTTTTCTTTCTGCTAATTATTGATTTATCGATATTTTCCCACAACTCTTCAATTGCTGGAGCTGAAAGTATTTTCTCAATCGGAAGAAAGGATTTGGCAATCGTTTTGGATTGGTTGAATTCTTTGAATTTATGAGGATATTGTAGTATAAAATTATCCCAAAACTGGTTAGATTCCCTAGTTGGGTTTGTTACCCAAGAAATAAAATACCTATCTTCCAAAAAATCATGTATATCGTAATCTTTGCAATCCATCTAAAATATTCAATTTTATATATAAGCAACAAACATTCTTTTTGTACTCAATATTCTGGAACTATTTTTCTAAAAAATGCAAAAATTACGTGAGCTGGTATAATAAACTCAAAAGCAGGCCACAATAAAAAGAAGGTTCTTTAACATTGCTTCAATACAAAGAATAAAATCATATTCGTTTGAGATAAATTAATACGCATTTTATCAATGGCGCGGAAAACAAGATTACGAACCGATTGATAATTCAAATTCATAGCTTCGCAAATCTCTTCG
>JANXXY010000047.1 GCA_025350365.1 Bacteroidales bacterium
TTCAATTTACTTCTATTTATTTCAAAGTATTTCAAGAATTTAAATATTTACTTACTGCAAAATTCAGTTAACACACCAAAAGTAGATTTCGGATGAAGAAAACCAATGTGCAAGCCTTCAGCGCCTTTGCGCGATGTCTTGTCAATTAAGGTAATTCCATTATTTTCAGCTTCTTTAAGGGCAGCATCAACGTCATCAAAAGCAAAGGCCAAATGATGTATTCCTGCTCCTTTTTTCTCGATAAACTTACCAATAGGTCCTTCGGGATCAGTTGATTCCAACAATTCAATTTTGGTTTGACCAACCATAAAAAAGGCTGTTTTTACCTTCTGGTCGGCAACAACTTCTAATGCATAACACTCAAGTCCTAAAACCTTTTCGAAATAGGCTTTTGCTTCATCCAGGTTGTTAACTGCAATACCAATGTGTTCAATATAATTCGGCTTCATAATTATTTAAATATATAATATATTAAAAGAAAATTCAGTCTCAACGAGCTTGTTATAACTTCAAATGGTAAAAATTCACCACAAAACTAATAAATATTCGTGTTATTTTGCAAACAGAAGATGAACCTCCACTAAGGCCACAAAACATTTACCGCCGATGGTAAGTAATTTTCAATTAATGGCTAAGCAGTATGACAAAAACTTAACAAATGAAAAATAAATCGTCCAAACTCTTAAAAAACTGTATGTAAAGCATGTATTTCAATCTAATTTATATTAATTCTTAATAAGTCAAATTGGGCATGTAAATAAGTGTTTATTAATATTTAATCGGGAAAACATGTTTTATAAGATAGATATTGTAGATTGTTTCCACAAATTGGGGATTGTTTGGTTAACTAAAATTAATAATTTTAGCTCTTGTTATCTGAAATAATCGCCGATAACTTACACGTCAATTTAATTAATTTTTTATTGAATCATATATGTTTAATCGTTTATTCAAAAAACTGAATGTTGGAGTTAAAACTCTGTTATTGACTGGAGTAGTAGTAGGGATTATATTTATTCTCCTTAGTCATAAAGTAATTCAATATACTTCTACCGATAAATTCTGCCAATCCTGTCATGTTCATCCCCATGCCGAGGTTTCGTGGAAACAATCAACCCATTTTACAAATAAAAGCGGAGTACAGGTTCATTGCGTTGAATGCCATCTGCCGCCAGAAGGATGGCCATATCTGAGGGAAAAGATCAAAACCGGATCGCGGGATGTTTGGGCTAAATTGTTTACTGATACTAAAAAAATCAATTGGGAAGAAAAAGGAAAGCTTGAAAACGCTGTACATATTGTATATAAGGAATCGTGTATCCATTGTCATCAAAACCTGTTCACCAAAGGATTAACCAAAGAGGGAGAAGATGCCCACCTATATTATACTCAACACGAAAAAGATTTGCATTGCATCAATTGCCACCTCACTGTTGGCCATTACAACCCAAATGCCATGCATGCAAAAAACAAAATGTTTGGTCTCACCGAAACAGTTAACAAAGAATTATATACAGAACCCACCAAAATTAATAAGTTTGAAAACTTCACTGAAAAAATTCCAGGCAGTACCGTTTCATTCGATATGGTGGCTATTCCCGGTGGTTCTTTTGAAATGGGTAGCAAGGATAATGAACCTCTGAGAAAAAAAGACGAAGGACCGATCCGGACCGTGAAAGTTAGTCAGTTTTTTATAGGGAAAATTGAAGTTACCTGGGACGAATACATGGCATTCTTTAAATCAACTGCAGCCGAAGGTCGGCTCGATCCAACAGTAGTGATGGAGAAAAACAGCAAAGCATCCAGCGTTGATGCCATTTCGGGTCCTACCCCACCCTATGGTTATCCTGATCAGGGATGGGGCAAAGGTAAACGCCCGGCTATAACGATGAGCTACAATGCCGCCGAAACCTATGTGAAATGGTTGTCGATGGCTACAGGCAAAAAGTATCGCCTGCCCACAGAAGCTGAATGGGAATATGCCGCCCGAGGAGGAAAGGATACTCCTTATTTCTTTGAAGGTTCTCCAAAAAAATATTCTGATAAAGGGTTTTGGAAAAAAATCTTTGTCCCGGATACAGTTTTAATCGGACGTTATGTTGCGTATAAACTCAACAGTGCCGGCAAGTCTCAGGAGTCTGGGTTTGTAAAGGCTAATCCATTCGGATTGCTCAATATGTTAGGAAATGTACGTGAATTTTGTGCGGACTGGTACGATGCAGGTTACTATGCAAAAAGCGGAAAATCGGTTGTTGATCCTAAAGGTCCTGAATCGGGAACTGACCATGTTGTTCGCGGAGGTTCTTTCAAAAGCGACGCCTCTGATGTTCGCGTTGCATCCAGAGATTATACACGTAATGATGCATGGTTGAAAACCGACCCACAAATGCCAAAAAGTATCTGGTGGTATTCGGACGTGACCGACGTAGGTTTCCGTGTTGTTTGCGAACCGGATAGCGCTATAAAAACAAGTGAAATACATTAATTAGCATTTATTTACATATACTTTCATTAACTAATTAACATCATCCTGATATGGAAAAAAAAGGATTTAGCAGACGTGGATTTCTTTCCAGCACTGCATTAGGAGCCCTGGGTACCATTGGGGCCGCTGCATTAATTACTTCATGTTCAAAAAGTAAAAAATTAGGTGAAGCCATAGTTCCGCCTTTACTTGATCAAGCTCCGGATGGCAAGCCACTGAGAGCTGGTTTAATTGGTTGTGGCGGACGTGGATCAGGAGCAGCAACAGATTTTTTAAGCGCTGGTCCTAATCTTCAGATTGTTGCTTTAGGAGATCTTTTTGCAGACCGTTTAAAAGACTGCCGTGATAATCTGAAGAAGGAAAAAAACGTGGAAATTGCAGATGACAAATGTTTTATCGGATTTGATGCCTATCAGAAGGTGATTGCCTGCGATGTGGATATAGTAATATTAGCTACACCACCTCATTTTCGGCCAATGCATTTTGCCGCTGCTGTTGAGGCAGGAAAAAATGTATTTCTGGAAAAACCTGTAGCCGTTGATCCTGTTGGGGCTCGTTCTATCATGGCATCATCGAAAAAAGCCGAAGCGAAAGGTCTAACTGTCGTTTGCGGCACTCAACGCCGTCACCAAAGAGAATATGTTGAAACTTACAAGCAGGTAATGAATGGTGCTATTGGCGAAATAGTTTCAGCCAATGTATACTGGAATCAAAGCCAATTATGGTTCAAGAGTCGTCAGGAAGGCTGGAGCGATATGGAATGGATGATCCGTGACTGGGTAAACTGGAGCTGGCTATCAGGCGATCATATTGTAGAACAACATGTTCATAACATCGATGTGGCTCACTGGTTTATGGGTAAACATCCTGTAAAGGCGGTTGCTTTCGGTGGACGTCACCGCAGGGTAACAGGTGATCAATATGACATGTTCAGCGTAGATTATGTTTTTGAAGATGGAAAACATCTGCACAGCATGTGTCGTCAAATAGATGGTTGCGAAAATAATGTTTCCGAATATATTATTGGCACTGACGGTTATACAAATTGTCAGGATAAAATCTTTAATTTTGATGGTTCTGTAAAATGGGAATATAAATATCCCAAAGACGATAAAGGTGAAAAAGATAAATCAAAGATGATATCTCCTTATATTCAGGAACATATCGATTTAGTTACCTACATCCGTCAAAACACTCCTGTAGTTGAAGCTGAAACATGTGCCGTGTCTACACTTACGGGTATCATGGGTCGTCTTTCAGCATATTCCGGTAAACAAGTTACCTGGGAGGAAATGATGAGCAGCCCACTGGAACTTAAACCTAAAGAATATGCGTTGGGTCCCCAGGATATGGCTTCATACACAGTTCCTGTTCCAGGATCAAAAAATGAAATAAAAGCGGAAGAAAAAAAAGAACAAAAGAAGGTTGGTAAAAAATAACTTTCGAATATCCTTAAAAGACCTGATCTTCGAAAGAAGGTTGGGTCTTCTTTTTTCTTATATTTGATGGATGTACCATAAATGCATTTTAACTAAAACCTTTTTTGTTAATAAAAAACTAACGTATGAATAATCGTCGCGATTTTATTAAAACAATAAGTATTGGTGGAGCTTTAACAGCAATTGCAGGAACATCGGTAATTGCTTCTGAAACTAATTCTAAAGTATCCATCAAAGATTTGGATACTGGCTTACAATTAAAAATATGTCTTCAGGAAGGAGTTGCTCCGGGAGCCACACTTACTGAAAAACTCGATTTCATAGAGGCAAATGGAGTTGTAGGATTTGAAGTTTGGGGAGGCGGACTTTCCGAACGTGTCACAGAAATACAAAAAGCGCTTCAAAACCGTAAAATCACTTTGGGTGCCATTTGTGCCGGTTTTAAAGGTTGGCTCATTGCACAAGATGAAAAAAACCGTAAGGAATGCATGGATACCTCCAAAGAAATACTTGCAGCTGCCGGAGCGCTTGGTTCGTATGGAATGATTCTGGTTCCTGGTTTTAACGGCCAGCAACCATCTTTTGCAACGGTTGAAGCCCGGGCAATGCTCATCGACCAATTAAAAGAATTGGGAGAATATGCATTACAACATAAAACTACGGTTATTCTGGAACCACTCAACCGTGAAGAAGCCTGGTTTCTCCGTCAGGTTAGTGACGCCGCTTCCATTTGCCGCGATGTGAATAGTGCCGGAGTTACCTGTATGGGCGATTTCTGGCATATGACCCGTGAGGAAACCAGCGATATGGGCGCATTTATCTCCGGAGGTAAATATCTCAACCATGTTCACATAGCAAGCCGCAAAACCCGAAATACTCCCGGTGAAGATGAAGGTGATAACTATGTTGAGGGTTTCAAAGGGTTAAAAATGCTTAATTACCAGCATCATGTCAGCTTTGAATGTGGTTCTAAAGGGGATAAAAAAGTGGTTATACCCGCAGCATTAAAGCTTTTAAGAGAACAATGGAAAATGGCATAAGAAGAACCAGGATATAATATTAAGATTGTGCTATTTTAATGAATAATGACAAGTTTTAGGGTTATAGAATCTATTAAATTGATATTTGGTTCATAACTCCAAAATATTTCACAAAATTAAATACTTAAACTAATGAACAGAAAACTCAGAATGGGCATGGTTGGTGGCGGAAGCGATGCCTTTATAGGCGCCATCCACCGTTTGGCAGCTTTTATGGATGGGCAAATTGAATTGGTTTGCGGATGTTTTAGCATAAATCCTGAAATCTCGATTTCATCGGGAAAATCTTATTATCTTCCTGATAACAGAGTCTATAAATCCTATAAAGAAATGTTCGAGAATGAAGTGAAGTTGCCGGTTGGAGAGCGAATGGACTTTGTAAC
>JANXXY010000088.1 GCA_025350365.1 Bacteroidales bacterium
TTTAATTGCTTTTCCAACCTTAGGGATCATGCTTAAAAAATTAGGGAATAATCTTTTAAGATAGTGATTTCTAAGGTTTTATCCAAATTATTTAACACTTATTTTATTGAAAATCAAATATTTATATCAAAATTTACCGAAGTATTGAGATGTATTTATCGGTAAAAATCATTGCCAACAGGGCTGCACTTGCGATACATTTGGGAATGGGACGGTTTAATTCGGCAATCACCTGTTTGTGATCTGCTTTTTCATCCTCTTTCGTGATGTATTTAGGGCGGATGATGCATACCCTGGAAGAGATACCTCGTGTGTGGTCGCCTTCAGGATTTTACGCATCAATCATGATCACAGGGTTATAAGAAAATTATTATCCATTTTAAATCTGCACTTTTTGTGCACAGGTATAATGTTGCCTAAAGTGAACTGAAAATGTTGTTTTTCGTAATTTTCATCCATATAAAAGAGAGGGTTCTCACAAAAATGAATAAAAACAGTTTGAATTACTATGAAATTATATGGTTTTTACCCTTCGATAATCCTCTTCTTTAAATCTACATAAAACCAAAAACCTTCGATAAGTGCATAGTTTATTACTCGGGGATGCAGTTCAACCGGGACTTCAAGTTGGGTCTTGCAGACCACATGAAGTACTATTTATTGGGTGCTGGCCTTTTTTTATTCAATCTTTTAAGTTGAACTGATTGAGTGGGCAAATTCTAAAAATTTATCCAATGCTTTATTAAAATCTGTAAATGTAATGGTACTTTTTCCGACACCAGTTACTCGCCAAGGTCTTTTCTTGGTTTTGCCTAAATGTTCAATATCGCCTTTATCATTTATAACTGAATAATCATAGGTTTCTTCTTCATAACTAATATATACAGTTGCACCTTTTAAAGGCATACCATTTTTTCGAACTTTATGAAGCGATATTGATTTGTCATCATTTTCAACATGCCAACCCAAATCCTGCAAAGCAATTTTATTATCCCTATTATCTCTTGTAAACTATCAGATATTTTCATATTTCCTAGTTATCAATTATTGTAACAATGTGCTAATTGTTTGTAAAATCATTCCTAGCGCTATTAGAGACATACCCCTTTGAAAATATTTCTTTTCGACTTTTGCACGCTCAATCTCAATTTGTCCACCGTCATAGAATGATCCGTAATAAGGTGTTTTCAAGGAAGCAATTACAACACCAATAATATCAATATACAAGCCACCTACAGATAAATATTTTGTCAAAGAAATACACTTAGTCCTTGATTCGTATATCAGAAATCCAATGATAATTAAAGTTATAATCAAAATAATCAACTTCTGGATTAATGTCCACTCAACCTTTATGTCTTCTACTTTTGGATATTTATCATTCATGGTTTTTTATTAAACGTTAAACCTTTCAAGTTGCGATTTTAGGCTTGCATCCAAACGTTACATATAAGTTTTGTTGGGGGTTTCGACGCGATTTCCTGTCGCGCCGTTAAGAGCTAAATTAGAAGCCAGCTCTTTAAAATCCGCAATTCCGCCCCAATAAAATTTATGATGTTAGCTGCTGCCCATTTTTATACTATAGTTAATTTAATATTTTAGAAATCATCACTCCAATTATACTTAATATGACCAAGATCAACCAATAACTACTTCTCCTGGTTTTTTTATCAATGTTTTTATTAGTTTGAATTTTTATAAAAGACCAAATCATAATACTGGTTAATAATATTCCACTAACAGAAACAAGTATCTTATTTGTCGAAACGTAAGTAATAACCATTAATCCAAGAACAGCTATCGCAATTGGAATATTCAATCGCTGAATTAATGGTTTTGAAATTGCTATTTGAATAGCACAATTCTCTTTTAATAAAGCTTCAATTATATTCATATTGTCAATTTGAGCTGGAATAATAATTAAATTCGACAGATTCTTACCAGTAATCACTAATCCGCCCTGATTACTCTTTGTTATCTTTGTAATTTCGGAAAATAATAAACTAATTGAGGGAGTATTAATCTGTTCCCGAGTCACTCCATTTTCATCAAATTGTAGAGTATAAGTATCATAAATTGATTTCTGTCTCTTTAATCCTTTAATAACTCCGAAAAATACTGCACCTAAAATAATAGGAATCACAATAGGATATACATTAATGTCAGATGAATCTTTGTTATTTGGGTTAAATTCAAAAATTAGCAATCCAACAATCATTGCAATTAATAATAAAGGAATTGTCCTTATTAAAGTCTGTTTCCTTATTTCCTTAAATCCGTTCTCTTTAATTCTAAATTGTGTCATTTTAGTACGAGGTTATTATTTTTTTTGGGTTGCAGCTAACGTTCAGTGTATGCAGCGTGCGGGTTTTCGTGAACAATTCATTATTCCACGTTACAAAACATGCCAGCGAGTGATGAACTTGCAAATTGCGATGAAACCCGCATGATGTATACACTGTGTTGAACTAAATCCCTTCGGGATAGCCTATCGCTCCGTCCAATTCGTTAAAACTTTATATTCAAATGTAATTATTTAATTCATTGTTTAATCTTTCGGCATTAATAATTTAATAATGTCATATGAATAAACGTAATGAACCTACTCTGGTGGAAAAGGCTATTATAGTGGTGCCTGGTTTTGAAGCTGTGTATCAAAAACTATCTCAACAGGTGACTCTGCGCGGTCAAAGTAAAAGTACTCTTAACAATTACATCCGGCGTATAGCTGGCATTTTATTAAGGTTTGAAAAACTTCCGGAACTTATTTCCGATGATCAGATTAATGAATATCTATGTTCTCTGGCTCTTAACCCTAAATCGCCATCGCGCAGTAATTTTAAACATATGGTATATGGTTTGAGGTATTACTACAGACTCTTAGGTCAGAATAAACGTGCTATAGACCTGCCTTCTCTGAAAAAAGAAGCCAAACTGCCTGTTATCTTTAATCGCCTGGAACTTCGCAAACTTTTTAATGCTCCCACACTTTTGAAACACCGTATTGTTCTGACCCTTATTTACTCTGCGGGATTACGCGGACAAGAAGTTATAAACCTCAAAATTTCT
>JANXXY010000094.1 GCA_025350365.1 Bacteroidales bacterium
CAACATGGTTCAATTTCATACGAACCATCGTACTTTTTTCCGCATCAATTCTTTCCTGAATTTCTTTACTTTTTAATTCTCTAATTTCTGCCGTTTTCATTGTTACAGGATTTTATTCAGCGTAATCACGTCTTACGATAAATTTAGTTTTTATTGGGAGCTTTTGCGCAGCTAAACGAAGCGCTTCTTTAGCTATTTCAAAAGAAACACCTTCAGCTTCGATAATGATACGCCCAGGAGTTACTGGTGCAACAAAACCTTCAGGAGCACCTTTTCCTTTACCCATACGTACTTCAGCTGGCTTTTTTGTTATTGGCTTATCTGGGAATATTCTAATCCAAATTTGTCCTTCACGTTTCATATGCCTTGTAACCGCCTGACGGGCTGCTTCAATTTGACGGCCGGTTACCCATGCATTTTCTAAGGCTTTTATTGCGAATGACCCAAATGAAAGTTCGTGCCCGCGTTGAGCAAACCCTTTCATCCGTCCTTTTTGCTGCCTTCTGTATTTCGTTTTCTTCGGTTGTAACATTCTTCCTAAGCTTAAAATTGTATACCTAAAGTATTATTTTCTTTTCTTTTTAAAGCCTTGACCTTTGCCACCAGGTTTATTATTGTTGTTATTACTATTATTGCTATTGTTACCATTAGCAGGCATTTGTCCAACATTTGGTGCCAAGTCACGGCGACCATAAACTTCACCATTGCAAATCCAAACTTTGATACCAATTTGGCCTACTTTAGTAAGAGCTTCTCCTAATGCATAATCTATGTCGGCACGAAAAGTATGTAATGGAATACGACCTTCTTTATACATTTCAGATCTGGCCATTTCTGCACCGCCCAAACGACCTGATGCTATTACTTTGATACCCTCTGCACCCATTCGAATGGTAGAAGCGATTGCCATTTTGATGGCACGACGATAAGAAATCTTACCTTCTACCTGGCGAGCAATGTTATTTGCCACAATCACAGCATCCAGTTCAGGACGTTTTACTTCGAAGATATTGATCTGAACCTCTTTGCTTGTAATTTTCTTTAATTCTTCCTTTAGCTTATCCACTTCCTGACCACCTTTTCCGATAATGATACCGGGGCGTGCAGTATTTACTGTTACAGTAATAAGTTTTAAAGTTCTTTCTATAATTATCTTAGAAACACTTGCTTTAGCTAAACGAGCGCTAAGGTATTGCCTTATTTTATGATCTTCAACCAGCTTACTGGCAAAATTTCTTCCACCGTACCAATTAGAATCCCATCCTCTGATGATTCCGAGTCTGTTTGATATTGGATTAACTTTGTTTCCCATTACAAATTATTTTGTTTGAGTTGCACTACTATTTGCACTATCTAAAATCACTGTAACATGATTTGATCTCTTACGAATGCGATAAGCTCGTCCTTGTGGTGCGGTTTTCATGCGCTTAACCATTGTACCACCATCAACAAATACTTCCTTAACAAAGAGATTACTATCTTCAACTCTTGTGCCGTCGTTTTTTGCCTGCCAATTCGCTATTGCGGAAAGAAGGAGCTTTTCAATACCTCCGGCTGCTTCTTTATTTGAATACTTGAGAATATCAAGAGCTCTGTTAACCTCAACACCACGAATCATATCAACAACATAACGCATCTTACGAGGTGATGAGGGACATTTACGAAGAACAGCAAAATACTTGTTCTTTCTTTCTTCTTTAAGCCTATTGGCAAATTCTTTTTTTCTAGCCCCCATATTGTATTATATTTTTGTCGGGTTTTTGCTTATTTTGAATCTTTTCTGTTTCCGGAATGCCCACGGAATGTACGGGTCGGGGAAAATTCTCCTAATTTATGTCCTACCATATTTTCAGTTACATAAACCGGAATAAACTTATTCCCGTTATGTACCGCTACGGTATGGCCTACAAAATCGGGTGAAATCATCGAACGCCTTGCCCATGTTTTAACAACGGTCTTTTTGTTGTTTTGATTCAGGTCGAGAACTTTCTTCTCCAGCTTAAAATCGATGAATGGACCTTTTTTTAATGATCGACTCATATTCAGTTAATTATTACTTTTATTTTTTTCTTTTTTCAATAATATACTTATTCGAATCCTTCTTTTTAGCTCTGGTTTTAAAGCCCTTTGCTGGTAAACCCTTACGTGAACGTGGGTGACCACCTGAGGCACGACCTTCACCACCACCCATTGGATGATCAACAGGATTCATGGCAACACCACGTGTTCTGGGACGACGACCAAACCAACGGCTACGTCCGGCTTTACCTGATTTTTCAATAGAATGGTCAGGATTTGAAACAGAACCTATTGTTGCTTTACAATTTACTAACACCATTCGGCTCTCACCGGAAGGTAACTTGATAATTGCAAATTTTCCTTCGCGGGATAATAACTGAGCATAAGAACCTGCACTGCGGGCTAATATTCCTCCTTGACCCGGACGTAATTCGATGTTATGAATGATAGTACCAAGCGGGATGTCAGACATAGCTAATGTATTTCCAACTTCCGGAGCAATATCTTTTCCGGATTGCACTGTTTGTCCAACTTTTAAACCGTGAGGAGCAATGATGTATCGCTTTTCACCATCAGAATATTCGACTAAGGAAATGCGCCCTGTTCTGTTTGGATCGTACTCAACTGTTTTCACAATAGCTGGAATACCATCTTTATCTCTCAAAAAATCTATTACACGGTACATTTTTTTGTGTCCGCCTCCGAGATACCTCATGGTCATTTTACCTGAGTGATTACGTCCGCCTGATCTTTTTAAAGGTTCAAGCAACGATTTTTCGGGAACCGCACAAGTAATTTCGTCGAATGTACTTATTATCTTATGTCTTTGACCTGGTGTTACAGGCTTTAATTTTCTTACTGCCATGACGATTTAGATGTTGCTATAAAAATCAATCTTTTCTCCTGCTCCCAAGGTAATCATTGCTTTTTTATATGAGTTCTTTTGACCACTGATCACTCCGGATTTCGTAAAACGGGATTTTATTTTTCCAGCATACTTAATCGTATTGACAGCGGCAACCGTAACACCATATAATTCCTCAATAGCTTTTTTAATCTCAAGTTTATTAGCTCGAGGGTCTACCATAAACCCATATTGATTAAGCTTTTCTCCAAGAGTTGTAAGCTTCTCAGTTACAATAGGTCTGATTAAAATTTCCGTTGACATTATTCGTTAATTTTATAAGTCGTTTTTTTGTAAGGCGTTGATCGTGCTCTCCATGAATACTAAAACTGAAGCATTCATGATATCGTATGTATTTATATCTGAGAGAATTACGACCTTTTTGCCCTCTAAATTGCGAGATGACAAATATAGACTTTTATTTTGTTCAGATAGAATGTAAAGCGTTTTTTTCGCATTTATTTTCAAATTTTTATCAACCTGAACAAATTCCTTGGTTTTAGGAGTCTCAAAAGTGAAATCTTCAACTACTACAATATTATTGTTGCTTGCTTTATGAGCTAACGCGGATAAACGAGCGAGTTGTTTTACTTTCTTATTGAGCTTAAAGCTATAATCTCTGGGCTGAGGACCAAATACACGTCCACCACCAATAAATAAAGGAGATTTAATACTGCCGGCACGAGCCCCGCCAGTTCCTTTTTGTTTCTTAATTTTCTTTGTACTATAAGCCACTTCCCAACGTTCTTTCGATTTGTGGGTACCTTGACGCTTGTTTGCCAGATATTGTTTTACGTCGAGATAAATAGCATGATCGTTTGCATCGATTCCAAAAATCGAATCTTCGAGAACTATTTTCCGCCCTGTTTCCTGGCCTGCTTTATTTAAAACTGCTACTTCCATTAGTACTCGATAAGTAAATATGAACCTTTTGATCCTGGAACAGATCCTTTCACTAAAAGAAGATTGTTTTCAGGGACAACTTTTATAACCTGCAGGTTTTGCACTTTAACCTGATCTCCACCCATTCTTCCGGCCATACGTTGACCTTTGAATACTCTGGATGGGAATGATGATGCACCCATTGATCCCGGAGCACGAAGCCTGTTGTGCTGACCATGTGTTTGTCCGCCAACACCGCTGAAGCCATGTCTTTTAACTACACCCTGAAAACCTTTTCCAATGGTAATTCCAACGATGTCAACAAATGTTTGATTCATTAAAAGATCAAGGGTTAAAACATCTCCCAGCTTAACTTCCGGGTTAACATTTTCAATCTCAACAATTTTGCGTTTAGGCGCTGTATTGGCCTTTTTAAAATGACCAAGTTCAGGTTTGTTGCTGGATTTTTCTTTTTTGTCGTCAAATGCAACTTGTAAAGCACTATATCCATCTATCTCAACTGTCTTAACTTGTGTTACCACATTAGGTCCAGCTTCGATTACAGTTACGGCTATGTTCTTTCCGTCTTCGGAAAAGATTGAGGTCATCCCAATCTTCCTCCCAATTAATCCTGACATAATTTTTTAATTTTTTTTGGTTCCTATCAGACCTTAATTTCAACTTCTACGCCACTGGGCAACTCTAATTTCATCAGAGCATCAATGGTCTTGGGGGTGGAACTGTAAATATCCATCAACCTTTTGTATGAAGAAAGTTCAAATTGCTCTCTCGATTTTTTATTAACAAAAGGGGAACGAAGTACAGTAAACACCTTCTTATGGGTAGGCAGTGGAATCGGTCCGCTCACCACTGCGCCCGTAGACTTTACTGTCTTCACGATTTTTTCGGCTGATTTGTCAACCAAATTATGATCGTAAGACTTGAGCTTTATTCTAATTTTTTGACTCATTGTATATATGTTATATTAAATAACTTCAGCTTTACCTTTAGCCTTGGCAATAACTTCCTTGGCTAGGTTATCAGAAACTGGTGCGTAATGCGAGAATTCCATCGTTGAAGTGGCACGACCCGAAGAAATGGTGCGTAACACAGTTACATATCCAAATTGCTCAGAAAGAGGCACTTTTGCTTTAACCACACGTGAACCGGCTTTTGAGTCCATCCCTTCAATCTGACCACGACGTTTGTTAAAGTCACCAATCACATCACCCATATACTCCTCGGGAGTAACAACTTCAACAGACATAATTGGCTCAAGAAGAATTGGTTTTGCTTTTGGACAAGCTTCGCGGAAAGCTTGTTTGGCACAAATTTCAAATGAAAGAGCATCGGAGTCAACTGCATGGTACGAACCATCAAGTAATTCAACTTTAATGCTATCAACCTGATATCCTGCAAGCACACCATTTTGAAGTGATTCTTTGAAACCCTTCTCAACAGCTGGTATATATTCGCGGGGTACATTACCACCCTTAACTAAATCAACAAATTGTAATCCTTTAACACCTATGTCAGCCGGAGATATGCGAACAACAATATCCGCAAACTTACCACGACCACCTGATTGTTTTTTAAATACCTCACGGTGTTCGATAGTAGCA
>JANXXY010000057.1 GCA_025350365.1 Bacteroidales bacterium
GGAGAATTGGAGCTATTGGCACCTGTGGCCGCGAATTATGCTGCTCCACCTGGCTAACTAACTTTGTGTCAGTAACAACCAACTCTGCCCGTTACCAGGAGGTTTCCCTCAATCCCACTAAACTAGCCGGACAATGCGGAAAACTTAAATGTTGCCTTAATTACGAACTAAAAACATATCTGGATGCTCAACATGATTTTCCAAAAATAGATATCCCTTTGGAGATTTTCGATGGCACAGCCTATCATCAAAAAACAGATATTTTCCGACGAATGATGTGGTACTCCTTCAGCAAAGACGGTGTGGCAACGCTCATTCCTGTTTCCGTAGACAGGGTGATAGAAATTATCGAACTCAACAAACAAGGCACTAAAGCTAAAAGTTTACTGGAGGCAGTTATTGATGAGCCTGTAAAGAAAAACCTCGATTACAGTAATCCAATCGGGGGTGATAGTATCACCCGGTTCGAAGACAATCGTCGTGATCAACGCAAAAAAAAGCCAAAGCAGCGAAATCCTGGTTTTCAAAAAAAACTGAATACAAATCCAAATCAGACCCCACAAGGAAATGAAACCAAAGAATAACATTGTATTTCTGTTGCCGATACTATTGTTTACTCTGTTAACCGGATGTAATTTCGATAAGGTGTTCGAAAAAACTGAAGATATTCAGAATAGTAAATGGGATAAAAATCATATTGTTCGTTTCGATGTTAGCATAAAAGATACCATTAATGGGTATGATATTTTTATTAATGTCCGCAATAACAACAATTTCAGGTATAAAAATTTATTTTTGTTTGTAAGTACATCTTCTCCAAAGGGGTTTAGTAAACGTGATACGGTCGAATTGACTCTTGCTGATGATAAAGGGAAATGGCTGGGACATGGAATTGGTGGAATTAATAGCATTGAGAAAGGATATAAAAAAAATGTTAGGTTCCCGGTTTCAGGAAATTACAGGATTGAGTTGGGTCAGGGGATGCGTAACGACATTCTCGAAGGCATCATGGATGCTGGCATAAGAGTAGAAAAGGTTAAATAAATATTGGCTGATTAGCGTGGCAAAGAACAAACTGAAAAAATTTGCCGAGCTGGCAACGTTCGAGAATGTTATCGAACCAGATATAAAAGAAGTTTTTCGTAAAGATTATCCTATCAAGGGAAATTGGCATTCGCAATTTTTTAAGAATAATCATCCGATAGTTTTGGAACTTGGATGCGGTAAAGGCGAATATACCACTGGATTGGCTGCCCGGTATAACGATAAAAATTTTATTGGCATCGACATTAAAGGAGCCCGAATTTGGAAAGGAGCTTCGGAAGCCTTATTAAAAGGACTTACAAATGCAGGTTTTCTTCGTACCAGGATTGAACATATCTCATCTGTATTTGGCCCCGAAGAAGTTTCTGAAATTTGGATTACCTTCCCCGATCCTCAGGAAAAACGGAACCGCTCAACAAAAAGGTTGACTTCATCCTTGTTTCTGCCTATCTATAAACAGTTTCTTAAACCTTCGGGTATCATTCATCTTAAAACAGATAATGAAATACTGTACAATTACACCTGTCGTTTATGCCAGTTTAATAAACTGGATGTGAAATATCAGACGAACGATTTGTATCATTCCGACGTGGATGACGATGCATTGTTGTCCATTAAAACTCATTATGAAGCTTTATTTACAGCCAAAGGGCTATCAATAAAATACATATGTTTTACAATTGATGGACATGAATCCTTCCTTGAACCGCCTTCAAAAATCTGATCACGTCAATTTCTTCGAAATGGTTTATGAAGTAGCGAGTCTTATACCATTTGGCAGAGTAACTAATTATGGGGCTATTGCGCGATATCTCGGATCCCCCCAATCATCGCGGATGGTAGGATGGGCTATGAATTCGTGTCATTCGCATATTGATTCCGTTCCGGCACACCGTGTTGTTAATCGCAATGGGTTGCTAACAGGGAAAATGCATTTTCAGGGACCCACAGTAATGCAACAATTACTCGAAAATGAGGGTGTTCGTGTGGAGGATGACAAAGTGGTTGATTTCGATAAAATATTCTGGGATCCTTCCAAAGAATTATCAGCTTTTCCAGAGTAAACCGGTAAAAACTAGTATATTTACGTAATTTAAATTTAGTCTAAATAACACATGATTTATACTGTTGATCAGGTTGTAAGTGCTTTATCTCAAGTAACACATCCTGGATTCTCGAACGATATCGTTTCGCTGAATATGGTTAAAGATATTCGTATCGAAGGAAACAAAATTTCTTTTTCTCTCACCTTCCAAAAGTCGACCGATCCATTAATTGGTTCAATACAAAAGGCTTGCAGAGTAGCTCTTCAAACCAAACTTGGGCCGGATATTGAAATGGGCGATATTATTGTAAACAGCACATTTAAACCAGAACTAAAAGAAAGTAATCTTTCAAAAGTTAAAAACATCATCGCTGTTGCATCTGGTAAAGGAGGCGTTGGAAAGTCAACTGTGGCTTCCAACCTTGCCGTATCGCTGGTAAAACTCGGTTATAAAGTAGGCCTTATCGATGCTGATGTTTACGGACCATCCATACCGAAAATGTTTAATGTTGAAAATATTAAACCTGAATTGAAGGATCCTGACCTGATCGTTCCTGTGAATAGATACGGGGTAAAATTGTTGTCCATCGGGTTTTTTGTCGATCCCAAAGATCCGCTCATATGGCGTGGCCCCATGGCTACCAACGCTTTGAAACAATTGATTAACCAGGGCGAATGGGGCGAACTCGATTTTCTGATGATTGACTTGCCTCCGGGAACGGGAGATGTGCATCTAACGATTGTTCAGGAACTAACAATTACCGGCGCTGTAATTGTAAGCACACCACAGGATGTTGCTCTTGCTGATGCTATTAAGGGGATTAATATGTTTAAAGGTGAAAAAATAAATGTGCCTGTATTAGGATTGATCGAGAATATGGCGTGGTTTACTCCCGAAGAATTGCCAAACAATAAATATTATATCTTTGGAAAAGAAGGCTGCAAGCGCCTAGCCGAAGAACTTTCCATTCCTCTTTTAGGTCAAATTCCCATTGTTCAAAGCATTTGCGAAGGGGGCGACGACGGCAACCCATCGGCTCTCGACGATAAAACCATTGTAGGAAGTTCATTTAAAAAGCTTGCTGAACGGATGGTGGAAGAAGTTAATCACCGGAACAAAGCGCTTGACCCAACAAAAAGAGTAGAAATTATTCATGGAAAGAAATAAATTATTTTAGATCATGACTGCAAAAAATAAAAGCGAGTTACTGAAAAGGGTTATTTACACCATCGACCGACTTCGACCTTATTTGCAGTCGGATGGAGGAGATGTTATCATTGAAGAGATTACCGACGATTTTATTGTCAAGGTAAAGCTTATCGGCGCATGCGAATCGTGTCCTTTTAGCTTGAATACCTTAAAGGGAGGAATAGAACAAGCGTTGAAAAAAGATATTCCAGAAATAAGGGAAGTTATTGCTGTATAGTTTCGGAAATGTACCGTCCCCATCGGACTAGGATTGAGGGCTTAATTATTTTACTACCATAATGTCGTCCCAATGGGACTTAAAAAAAGTCGAATTACCATGAAAGGGTTATTCGGCTTTTTTGTTTTGAAATTGCCAGATTATAAATAATTTTATCATCTTAAAATAAACTTTTCATTTTTAAGTTATTCAGTTAAACAAACAAAATACGGTGGACCGGAAATTTAGCTCTTTAAAATTACTTTTACTCATTTTGGTTGGTTTTCTGTTTTCATGCTCCCAACAGAAAAATACACCTATTTCACGCACATTTCATAGTATTACAGCTAAATATAATATCCTTTTCAATGGAGACGAAGGCTATAGAAAGGGAATGAAGCGACTTGATGAGTCCTTTAAAGATGATTATTCCCGCATTTTGCCGGTGTTTACTTACGGAAACAAGGACGTTGCCAGCAGCATTTCGTCGGACATGGATCTTGGAATTAAGAAGGCCTCCAAATTAATTACGCTGCATTCGATAAAAGCAAAACCCAAAGTTAAAAAAAAGGGGAGAATGACCCCGCAGGAAAAGGAATTCTATAATAAAAACGAATATAACAAATGGGTTGACGATGCCTATATTCTTATTGGCAAAGCGTACTTTCATAAAATGGATTATCAGAATGCTACGGAGACTTTCAATTTTATCATTCGCGAATACCCCAAAGAATCTTCAAAATACGAAGGCTTGATCTGGCTGACACGTGTCCATTCTCAAAATGGTGAATTCAGAGACGCCGAAAAACAATTAGCCACCTTAGAAAGCGACCGAAAATTCCCCGTAAAGCTAAAACGAGATTTGCAAACAACAGGCGCCGATTTGGCCTTAAAACAAAACCAGTACGAACGGGCAGCTAAATATCTTGAAAAAGCGATCAAGAAACTTCATAAGAAAAAGCTTAAGTTGCGTTACAGATATATTCTTGCACAGCTTTATCAGCAAACTGGTGAGTTTAAAAGGGCAACCGCAATGTACACCTACATCATTAAGCATAATCCACCTTACGAGATGACATTTAACGCCCAGATAAACCTGGCTGAATCGGTGGAGACTGGGTCAAAAAGCACCCGCATGGTTCGTGACAGGCTTAAAAAAATGCTCCGCGACCAGAAAAATATTGATTTTCGTGACCAGATTTATTTTGCTATGGCCAAGCTCGAAATGAAAGATGGTAACCGCGCTCAGGCAATAGAGTACTTCAAGGAATCCGTAAAAGTTAGTATCAATAACAACGATCAGAAGGCACTTTCGTGTCTGACATTAGCTGACTTGTTTTATGGTGAAAAAAAATATGTTCCAGCTCAGGCGTATTACGATAGCACACTTCTCTATATAGCACAGGACTATCCGGGCGTTCCGGATATGAAAATAAAGGCATCTAGCTTAAACAGGCTGGTAGCCTCACTCAATACCATTTCGTTTGAAGATAGCGTACAACATGTCGCCAAACTACCCGAAGCAGAACGAATGAAGCTAATAGACAATATTATTAACGATCTGCGGAAAGCAGAAGATGAAGCCAAACAAGCCGAAGCCCAGCGTTTACAGGAATATTATAGTAACCAGAACCGGAACAGCGCCGCTATGAACGACCCTACTACCCAAGCGAAGTGGTATTTCTATAATCCTGTGTCGGTGGCTCAGGGAATGAAAGATTTCCAGTTACGGTGGGGCAAGCGTAAGCTTGAAGATAACTGGCGACGACGTAATAAAAGTATCGTGGCTTTTGGTGCTGAACCCATAGAAAATATAGTGGTTGAAAACAAACAGGATAAAGATAAAAAGAAAGTACTTGACAATAAATCGCGTGAATTCTATGTTCAGAATCTTCCATTAACTGATTCTATGGTCAACATCTCAAAAAAACGAGTTTTGGATGGTTATTTTAATGGAGGACAAGTTTACCGCAACGAACTAAAAGATTTAAAAGAGGCAACATCTATCTATGAAACTATGATAGAACGCTTTCCCGAAAATACGTATAGAATTGCGGTGTATTACCAACTTTACACCATGTTCACCGAAATGGGTAATGCGGCTAAAGCTTTGTATTACAAAAACTTAATTATCACTCGATTCCCGGAAAGTTTATATGCCCGATTGCTCTCGGATCCTGAATATTACAAACAGCTCATAGAAAAAGGCAAGGAAGCTGATAACTTTTATGAAGAAACTTATAATTTATACCAAAGCGGCCAATACCAGCAGGTAATAGCGAATGCGCAATCTGCCGGCACACGCTTCAAAGGAAATTCGGTAATGGCTAAATTTGGCCTAATAAAGGCGATGGCGATCGGTAAAACTTCAGATCCTATGCAATATCGCAACGAGCTTACACAATTGATAGTAAGTTATCCCAATAACGAAGTTGCAGTTCAGGCAAAAGAGATGATAACTTTTCTGAATACCTATAAGCCCGAAACCAAGCACTTGGAGGATATTAAAGTTGCTGAAGTCATCTACAATCCCGATGATAAGACCTCATTTCTTTTTGTGCTGGTTGTTGAGAGTAAGGAAGACATCAACCAGATAGTGTTCGATTTAATCAATTTCAATCTCGACAATTTCAGTAACGACCATCTGGAACTCAACAACGAGAATTTTGGTAAAACCTACAAGATTCTTCAGGTTAAAACGTTTTCAGATAAGGATAAAGCCATAAAGTACTTCTCAACTCTCAGTTCCAAGCCGGCAGCACTAAAAAGCGTAAAGGGAGGAACAAAAATCCAGTTTATTATCTCGCCGGGCAACTTCGAAATACTTAAAAAACAGGAAAATGCAGACACATACATTGAATTCTTCAAAAAGCATTTTTAACAGGTGATAGCTTAACCCAGAGTTTGGAATAACCGAATTCAAACTTAGACGCTATGCTTCTAAGTTATAGCAATAATCTGATCTTGAAAATTATCGTCGTCAAATACTTTTCTCCAGTCTTCTTTGATAAATTCTTTCAACCCCCGTTGAAGTGCTTTATTTGCTGCATCGGAAAAAACGGCTCCAGGAATTTCATCAAAAATGGTCGCTTGTAGTCGGGATTTTTTCTCCCTGGCTTTCTTAATTTGATAAGTAAGTGTTTTATATTCAGACATCCAATACTCACGTAATTTAAACTGCGACCGTTTCAAAAATGAGTTGTAAATTTGTGAAAGGAAAATGGGTTTCAGTTTGGTTTAAAAATGCGCATAATTCTTTCACGGCTTCGTTAGCCCTTGGTGTGG
>JANXXY010000099.1 GCA_025350365.1 Bacteroidales bacterium
CTTAATTCTAAAATCTATGCGCCGAATTTTACACTACCTATTGGTTATCACTTTATTCATTATCGGTAATTCCGTGTTAATGGGTGCCGATATTCCCAAAAGTATTGGGCATTCAAGGAAGATAACTTTTTCTAATAATAATTTAGAGGAAAGAAATGCAACTCAAAATCAGGCATTTTCTTCAAGTGATACTCTTGTAACTAAAGAAGAAAGTGAAATTCATGCCTTGGCAGCTTACATCAAAGAGCAGAACCGTTATATCGACAGGATCGATTCGTCTGCGGTTATGGATTTGCCTGCCGGTATTCAAAGTAAAGGCGGTACACTGGATTATTCAATCATTATTAAACGATTGGTAACAACCCCCGATAGCGGCGCTTTCCTTGAAGTTTGTTTGTCATTCGAGATTCCCCAAAACGGAAGAAAGATTGCCTTTGTCGGGAGACGAATCCCTTTTTCTTTTTCAGGCGGTATTAAAGGCGATTCCAGAATAGAACTCCTCGGTGACCAATCAATCCCGTTGAGCAGTAATATACAAATTAACCTGAAAGGTGATGGCGGAACCTACGTAGTATTTGATTGCAATGGCTTTAAGAGTATGGGAATAAAGGCCGAAGTTGAGTTTTCGCGTAACATTTTTATTCCTGAAAAACCTGATGGCACACTAGATAATGCCAATACCCTTAAAAGTACATTTACCACCACCCTCTATGACTGGAACGACCTGGTTGTGGAACTTAATATTCCCCCCTTCCAGATAAAAGGATTAAATGGCGTTGGTTTCGCAGTAAAACGCGCGGTTTTCGATTTCAGCGATCTGCACAATGCTCCGGGTATTGTATTTCCAACAGAGTACCAATCGTCATATTTTAGCGGAGGTACAAGTATTAACCTATGGAGGGGCTTCTATTTGCAGGAGGCAACTATAAAACTTCCGAAAGAATTTAAAGGCAAAGGCAGCAATGACAGATTGACTTTTGTAGCTAATAATATGCTTATTGATGAACAGGGTTTTAGCGGCACTTTGAGTGTTAAAAACCTGTTGGATCTTGGAAGTGGGGATATGGACGGATGGGCATTTTCCATCGACAATTTTTCAGTGAAGCTGGTGGCAAATCAACTAACAGAAGCAGGTTTTAGTGGAATGATGAACATCCCTATCCTAAAAGACAATTCTGCATTAAACTATGCAGCAATAATTAGCGCTGGCGGCAATTACAGCTTTACCGTATCGGCCCAAAAACCTGTTGAAATGTCCCTATGGGCAGCCCAGGTTGTGCTTCTGCCTACATCCAGTGTTACTATAACTGTGAATGATGGAAAATTTCTACCAGAAGCAAACCTTACAGGAACAATCTCCATTGCAAAGGAAACCAGCGATGAATCTGATGGTGGAAAAAATAGCCTTATAGGTGTTGCGGGGCTTTCATTCGAGCATTTAATTATCCGTAGCCAAAAACCTTACCTCCAATTAGGTAGTATTTCATTCGGCGCAGGGGATAAAAACAGTAATATGGGTAAATTCCCATTCATTATTAATGGTATAGGACTAAAATCTGAAGAAAACCGGGCAGGGATAACTTTTAATGTGATTGTTAACCTTATGGAGTCCAAAGATGAAGGTTTTGGCGCATCCGGAGGTTTTGTGATTTGGGGAAAAAGGGATAGTGTATCCAATAAATGGAAATATAGCAGTATTGAGGTAAACTCGCTCAGTGTTGACGTTCAAAAGAAAGATGCTTTCAAGCTGCATGGCGATGTTACATTTTTCAGAGGAGACAGTACATACGGAAAAGGGTTCAAGGGGAATCTTGATGCCACATTCGGAACCAGCATAGCGTTACAAGCAACGGCCTTGTTTGGATGTGTTAACGAAATGCGCTATTGGTATGCTGATGCCATGGTAAATTTTGGCAGTACAGGCATTCCTTTATGTCCTTCATTATCCCCCTCGTTCGGCTTAGGCTGCGCATAAGTCGGAAATATCCTTTAGGCTGTGCCTGATTTTGTATGGCTCTTAAGTGCAGTCTAATCCGAACTTTATAAAACTCAGGCAATTTATTTGTCACTTTTTTGTCGAAAAAAGTAACCAAAAACTCTGACCGGCGGAACTCATTCCGTCTCGTGCCTCGACTTCATTCAAACAGCCGCCAATCAATATATGGAATTTTTATTTGATGCTTCGCTTCCCATTTTACAGTCCCATCGGGACGGAATTATGGTAGTAAAAGAATTAAGGCCAGCATTTTAAGACTTTATTTTGTAAATAAATGTTCTGTTAAAAAAACTTAGTTTTTTAGCATGATTGAATGGTCGTCCAGATAACATAAGTAATTTGTGTCCAACATCCATCGGATGGCTTTTATCACTCTGTCCTCTTTAAAATTAATATCTGCAACCAACTTTTGTATTGGCAGAGAATATTCCGCAAGTTTCAGGGTAACAAGGTTCTTAATTTCTTCGTACTCATAAAAGCTCAGCCCCGAATCTGTTTTTTTAAGACAAACATCGCAAACACCGCAGTTGGTGGCATTTTTTTGACCAAAATATTCAATCAGGATACGACTTCGGCACCGATCATCAGCAAAAGCATACCTAATCACCTCATTTACTCGCGTAGAATAGGCATCGCGGCGCTTTCTGTAATTTTCGGGCGAGATATAAATTGTTTTTTCGTCAAGCCGCTCCTCTGTATAAGTTATTAAAGGAGTATTTTTTCGTGGGATGTATGTGATTAGTTTCATCGAACTCAGTTTTGAGAGAAACTGGTAAACGGTATCAGGACTCACTTTGGCTCTGCGGGCGAGAATTTGTTCATCAATAATTACATAATCGGTAAATAAACCAGTGTAAGAACGAAGCAGTAGTTTTATAAAACCATCAAAAGCAGCATTTGCTACCTGAAATTTATACAGATCGTCTCGGCCAACGATGAAATGAACTTTCGAAGGGTTATTCACATCTTCGCTAAATTCGATATATCCTTCTCTCTGAAGGATTTTAAGGCAATTGTATGCATTAACAATACTTAGGCTGAAGGCTGAACAAAAAGAGCCCAAATCAAAATCAAAACTCAGATTTTTACCTCCTCCAAAAGGGATTTGTAAAAAATTTCCAAGTGACTGATAAACATTTTTCACTATTTGAATTTCCGGATAAGTGAGATCAACAGAGCGTTCCAATTTTGACTTATCATTTGGGTCGCAAAGCAAAATGGCGAAAGCCTTTTGTCCATCACGACCTGCCCTGCCTGCTTCCTGAAAAT